>NZ_NUMC01000025.1:0-32492 GCF_002577655.1 Bacillus sp. AFS040349
ATGCGTGGCCTCCAAAAAAATACGATTGAATGGGGGCTTCTTTGCGTTGCACATAACTGTAAAAAAATGCAGAAAGCAATAAAAAGAAATAAAGTAAAAGAGGAAATTGGATGCCAATAAGGGGGGAGGAATACCCTTTTTCATTAAAAAATCCTACTTATTTGGTTTCTATATAAAAAATGAAGAAAGGGTGCTCAAAAGGTCGTTATTTAACAACCTTTTGAGTCACCCTCTAAGTAATATCATTATTTCGCAAAGCGGTGATTACCAATAGTTACTGTCACTTGACGTGATGTAATCCAAGTGCTTTTTGCTGTTTTAGGATTATAGAAATATAATGAGCCTTTCCCCATTCCGCGGAAAGCTAAAGCTTCTTTTACTGCTGCTTTTGCTGATGCATCTGCAGGTGAATTAATTGTTCCGTTTTGAACAGGTGTAAAAGCATAGTAACCTTGATCTTTCTGATAAATAACACTTGAAATAGAATTTGGGAATAAAGAACTGTCTACACGGTTTAATACAACTGAAGCAACAGCAACTTTACCAGCATAAGGTTCACCTTTTGCTTCTGCATTTACAAGACGAGCCAATAAATCCATCTCTGATGCTGTTATTGTTTGAGGTATAACTAGTTTTTCACCGATAAATAATAAATGTGAAGATTTATTATTTGTTGACATTAAAGATTTAACAGGAACTCCATACTTTTTACCAATAATCCAGAATGTATCTCCTGATTGCACTTGATATGTTGTTGCAGCACTAGCTTTAGATTGTGGAGCAGTCATCGCAATTAGCGAAAAAGCTAATGTTGAAACAGCAACAAGTTTTAAGATTGTTTTTTTCATAGATTCGTAACCTCCTGAAGGTTCGTAATGTATTTAACCAAGTTTGCTTGGCCACATACACAAGACTAACAGGATACTCCCTCTAATACACCCCTCAATATATGGTAGCAATGGCAAATGTTTTGTTTGGCAATACGGTCATAAAATCGATAAACTACCAAACTTCTTAGAAGAAAGTAATCAAAAAGAATCGTTTTTTTAAAGTATTGTATGAACCTATAGGATATAGGTCTCGTCAATTTTCTTAACAACTATATTTCCATAATAAAAATAGTGATATTTACTTAATTTTATTAAACATATAAAAAAGAGCCAAGAAATTAGATGATCTAACTTCTTGGCTCCTTTAAATAGCGATATATTACACTTCCACCTTGTTTAGCAATACCTCGAAAATGTTTAAAATCTTCACGATTCACAAGAACCTCACGAAATATAAGAAATTGTTCTTTTGTGACATGGTATTCGTTTAATTCTCCGTCTCTTAATTTATCTAGTATTTCTGTAACAGTTTGTCCATCCATCTTATTTTCCTCAATTCATATCTTTTTTACTTGAATTAAATGCCAACTTAAACTAATAACACATTCATTCTAAATCAATCAGGTTCATAGATCTATTATAAATTTGTTAAGCAATACCACATTTAATCCTCCAACCATTTTTTCAATTCATTATATTCTCTTCTGGCATCTTCAAAGCCAAGTGTATATAATTCCTCAAGCTTCGTTTGATTTCTTTCAATTCTTCCAACTTTCACTTTTGAACTTGGTTGAATAACAAAAATATTTCCCTTCTTCTCTTCCTCTTTTATGTGATCTATTGTCTGATTATACATATTATATCTTGATAAAACAGATTCTACCAACTCTGGATATTGTCCATAGACTCTCGATAATAACCACCTAATGTTCGATTTTTTCTTAGTATAATTATCATCTCTTGTAAGAACCACTACGTTCTTTTTTAGTCCATCTTTTTCAGCTTTTTTGATTGGTACTGAATCCACAATTCCTCCATCTAATAAATGTTTACCTTTAAATTCTACAATCGGAGCAATAAAAGGTAATGAACTCGAAGCTCGTATAACCTTCAACAAATCTTTACCATAGTCATCTTTACTAAAATAAAGAGGCTGACCTGTATGACAATCTGTTGTTGTAACGACAAATTCTTCCGGGCTGTTATAAAAGGTCTCAAAATCATATGGAACAAGGTTATTAGGTATTTCATCAAACAGAAAATCCATTCCAAATAATTGTCGCTGTTTCACAAAATTTCTAAAAGAAAGATATTTTGGATGTGAAACTAAATCAATGTTAACTTTTCGATTTCTTCCTTTTTGTCTAGAAAGATAAGACGCACCAAAACACGCTCCAGCGGATACACCAATAACATAAGGAAAATATAAGTCTTTTTCCATAAAATACTCTAATACTCCAGCAGTATAAATTCCGCGCATACCGCCGCCTTCTAATACAAGACCTGTATCAACCATAAAGACCGCTCCCTATACAAAAATTATTTTATTAATATACCATAAATCCCAGTATTCCATCATTGACTTAGCATTTTAATTTTCATTTCACGAAAAACTTTCCATGTTCTGTAAATTTTTTAACAAATTTAGTAGAAAGGCTTTACTTACTAACAAAAATAGTGTTAAATAATTCTAATAGAGAATTTTTAAAATTTAAATTGCGCCAAAGCTCAAGGCGTAAGCGTATACGAGAAAGATTAGTGAATAAACTAATCATAGAAGAATATGTAAAGGAGCGAGGCAATGAAGATCGCTAAAGTAGGTAGTATCATAGAATTCAGAGATGGTTTAACAGGTGTTGTTGAAAAAGTAAATGAAAATTCCGTCATTGTTGATTTAACATATATGGAAAATTTTAAAGACTTAGATCTTGATAGACGTACAGTTGTTAATCATAAAAACTATAAAATTATTAAAGACTCTTTTTCTTAATTAAAAAGGTAAAACGCGAAGAAACCGATTTCTTCGCGTTTTACCTTTTATTTTTTTGCTTCACTACTTTGAAGCCTATTCGGTACTGATATATATGTTTCACCACATGCGGTACATGCATAATCACCTGCATACTGTCCTAGGTAGCGTTGCTCAAGTTCAGGATGATGACAATCTGGTCCACCTTTTTCCAACCATTCTTTTCGTAGCTTTGCTGCTTCATCAAATTGCATAACCGAAAACCTCCTTCCATTCACCTTAGTTCTATCATATTTCACTTTCAAGGAAAATATTTAGATTAAATACGCATTCAATACACATCATAAGAATTAGGGGGTGAAAATATGGCGAGAATTTCTAATCCAATTGATTCAGAAAAGAAAAAGAATGAAATTGGTGCTGATGGTCAGCTTCACGGTGGAATGATGGAAACAATTGATCAAGTGTCTAATGCCATAACTGAAGCTATTCAAAACATAGGCAAAGACAAAGACAAAGACAAGAGATAGCGCTCCATGCGCTGTTTCTTATCTTTAAAATCATTGTCAGATTCTCTTACACACCTCTAGCATTGTGAGATTTTCTAACATATCATAATGAAAACAAGTTAAAGGGGACGATGAAATGAAGAAATTTGTATTCTCTATCGACTCAAAAGAACTAATCATTAATGCTAACCATATTTTGGAAGCTATAGCAGAAATTAAAGTACTTAGAGAAGTCCTTGGAACAGAGTTAAATATTGAATTTATCGGCATGTATAACATAGTCTGATATAAATACAAATTCACTATAAATATAACTATTTCTCCCCTCATGACCAAGTCAGTTTTCCTCTTTTTAATCAAGTCAGTGACTTTTATCAAACAAATAATTGAAAAAGGCATGTCCATAGGACACACCTTATTAAACCAAAATTCTATCGATTATCAACTGTTTCTGGATATAGATCATGATTCATCATACGGTATTCAGCCATTTTCTCATACTTTGTACCAGGCTTACCATAATTCGTATAAGGATCAATTGAAATCCCACCACGTGGTGTAAACTTACCCCATACTTCGATATATCGTGGATCCATTAACTCAATTAAATCATTCATAATTATATTCATACAATCTTCGTGAAAATCACCGTGGTTTCTAAAACTAAATAAATATAATTTCAAAGATTTACTTTCAACCATTTTAACATCAGGAATATAACTAATATAAATTGTAGCAAAATCAGGTTGATTTGTAATCGGACATAGTGAAGTAAACTCCGGACAATTAAATTTAACAAAATAATCGCGATTCGGATGTTTATTATCAAAAGTCTCTAAGATTTGTGGTGAATATTCAAACAAGTAGTTTACTCCTTGATTCCCAAGTAATGTAACATCTTGTAATTCGTCGCTTTTTCTTCCAGCCATAAATATTTCCCTCTCTTTCAACATTAAACACCTCGTTTATTTCCCCAGACCAGCGTATGAAGCTGTGGCAATACTCGAACATCATTTAAGTCTTTGTCATCTATCACCTGATCAATGAGCCACTCATATTTTTCTAAGAGGTTCTGCACGAGTTTTTCCGTATCTCCTCCAAGTACATCATCATTTCCGACTTGAAGATAAAATGGAAGGTTAGGGTAGCGAAGGTGAACATTTTTAGCATACTGAATGTCTTCTATATTAAAAATAACAACTTTTAAACTAATACTTTGGGATCTTTCTAATCTATCTAATTCAGTAATAATAAAGTCTAGTTTTTCAAAGTCTGTTTTCATTCCAGAGCTAGGTGGCTTTGGAGAAATTGTTAAATCATCAATATCCTTTAGCCACTCCTGGTATTTACTCCCTTGAGTTTCAATTGCAATTTTTATCCTCTTTTCCTTCAATAAAGAGATAAGCTCTTGAAGATTTCCAAGCAATGCTGGATTTCCTCCCGATATTGTCACATGTGAAAATCGGTCTTGGCCTAATTTAACTAATTCATTCCAAATATCAGTAGCTGTCATTTGTCTAATGTCCTCTTTGGCTGATCCATCCCATGTAAAAGCTGAATCACACCAACTACATGAATAATCACAGCCAGCTGTTCGAACAAACATTGTTTTTTGACCTATAACCATACCCTCACCTTGTATTGTTGGACCAAAAATTTCCAGTACAGGTATTTTCTTCATTCCTATCCCTCCTTGCGCTTAGGACGGAACACTACATAACTTGTAGGTGTTTCTCTTACAAAAACTTGGACACATTGTGCTTTATTTGCTTTTGTATCAAGCTCATCTTGAATCAATTCATAAATTGCTTTGGCTACTCCTTCAGTTGTTGGAAAATAATTAGAGTCTTCCTCTGAAAAAAGATCAGTATGATCGTTTAAAAGCGAATGATCAAAGCGGTTATGAATAAGTTTCTTTAGTGAAGCAAAATTTACAAGAAAACCTGATTCATCAAGTTCATCACCAGCAATTGTAATATTGACAAAATATGTGTGACCATGGACCTTTTGACATTTCCCAGCATCTTCATGCGGGATATAGTGTGCCGCTGCTATATGCATATCCTTGTTTAACTCAAATTGATAAGAATGCTGAACCTGCGGATAAATCTGCTGAATCATTTAACACTCACTCCTTTTTCAACTAGATATTCCTCAAGTCCCTTTCTTCTTAACTCACAAGCTGGACAATCACCACAGCCTTCTGCGATCACACCGTTATAACATGTTAATGTTTTTTCTCGAACATAATCTAACGCACCAAGCTCGTCAGCCAACTTCCAAGTTTCTGCTTTATTAATCCACATTAGCGGTGTATGAATAACAAATGGCTTATCCAATGCTAAGTTTAAAGTTACATTACACGATTTAACAAATGCGTCTCGACAATCTGGGTACCCGCTAAAATCAGTTTCACACACGCCTGTTACAATATGTTTTGCACCTATTTGATTTGCTAAAATTGTTGCAAACGATAAAAACAGTAGATTACGACCAGGTACAAAAGTAGATGGAAGCTCACCATCTTTTTGTTCAATTTCAATATCAGCTCTTGTTAATGCATTAGGTGCAAGCTGGTTCAGTAAATCCATATCTAAAATATGATGCTTAACATTAAGTTCCTTAGAAATAGATTTTGCAACCTCAATCTCTAAGCTGTGGCGTTGGTTATAATTAAACGTCACAGCCACCACTTCCTTGAATTGCTTTAGCGCCCAAAATAGGCATGTTGTACTATCTTGACCGCCGCTAAAAACAACGACTGCTTTTTCATTTTTCATTCTAAACGTTCCTTTCCTATGAATAACAATTGGTAAATAACACAAACTTAAAAAATCTATATGTTCGTTATTTGTAATATGGTAAAGAAAAAACACCTTCGAATAAAAAATTCGAGGTGTCCAGCATTGTTCTATATAAAACTTTATATCAAAGATATCGTAGTTTTTTATAGAGGGTTGTGCTAGAACCTCTCCCGATTTCTTTACGTCTAAAATCGGATTTACTGTTAAATTTTCAACTAAGAAAATATATCACGAATAAATTCAATTTGCAATGGATTTATTGATTGGGGGCTTTCTTTTGTCACTAAAACAACTCATTATTCGGGTTCGATCCAGCTTTTGGTATTTACCAACAGTATATGGAATTCTTGCTTTTATTTTGGCCGTACTAAGCATGTTTTTAGATCGTTATCTGATGAATCAACCTTTTTATACAAAAATTCCAGATCTTTTTCTATCTGATATGAACCTTTCACAAACAATATTAAGTTCTTTAGCAACTTCCTTACTAACGATGACAACTATTACATTTTCATCAATTCTTGTAGTCCTAACAACCTATTTATCACAGTTTTCTCCCAGGACATTACAAAATTTTATTACGGATCATCATACACAGCGTGTACTCGGAATTTTTATTGGAGGTTTTATCTATACAATTATTTTATTATTGTTAGTACGAAAAAATGATAACAGTACACTTTTTATTGTTCCAACACTAGCCATATTCGTGTCAATCATTTGCTTGGGAATGTTTGTCTTTTTTATTCATCATGTTACAACATGGATAAAAGTAAGTAACTTAATTTTCAATATCACGAAAAAAACAATTACATCTATTCATAAGCATTTTGTTGATGAACAGGAATTTAGGGAGGACCCACCATGGGAGAATTGGGAATATGATGAAATTCAAACAGTTAAGCCTTACTCCCTTTACAGCAAGCGTTCGGGATATATTGAGTACATTGAACTTGAAAAGATAATTTCTCAAGCATCAAAAGATGATTTAATTATAAAACTAGAACAAGATCTTGGTAAGTATGTTGATGAAGATACCGTTCTTTTTTCAATCTGGGGCCTTAAAGATGTCTCAAAATCAAAAATGTTTTCAACTTTTATAACAATTTCATCCGATCAAGAGCCTGTTCAGGATGTTCATTTTGGTTTGCAAAAATTAGTTGAAATTGCACTAAGAGCTGTTTCACCAGGAATCAACGATCCTTATACAGCGATAAATAGTATCAATCATTTAGCAAAAATCTTGTCACTATTAGGAAAGAAACATTTAGCTACACCTTTTCATTATGATGAACATCACCAATTGCGGCTGATTTTTGAAAAGCCATCTTTTGATGACTATCTATATGAATGCTTTTATCAAATTCGTTATTATGCTAGAGAAGATGTTTCTGTTATGGCTTCAATATTAAAAGCCCTTTCGTTTATTGCACAAGGAAATACACAATACATCAGAAACTCTGTTTGGGATTTTTCCTTTTATATTGTAGAAGGATTAAACGAAGTAAAGTGGTTGTCAAAAGATCGGGATTTTTTAAATAAGCTATTAAAATCGATAGCAAAAGAATGTAATAAACAAAAGAAAATAGAAGAATTACTTCTCAAAGAAAGGTGAGGTGAACATTCACCCACCTTTCTTTTTTTATTCTTTTTTACCTGCTTCTTCTAAAAGCTGGTCAAAGGATTTTACTTTACCATGAGGATTTTGAGATTGTTTTCGAACCGTCCATTGACGTTCTTTTTGTGATTTTGATTGTGTCATACCAAAAACCCCTTTTTTAGCATATTAGCCTCATTCCAGAAGCTTTTAATATTTTTACCTTAAAGAGAACTTTCATTCTTAAACATTCTTATATCAAAAGTCATTTCTTGGTATAAGAGGCTAATGATCTTAAATAACAAAAAGAACCTACATTTTTTGTAGGTTCTTCTACTATGAAGTGGCTACTTCCTTATCAAGCAACGCTGGATTTGGTAAAACCTGTGGAATCTTTGTTATTTCTAGGGAACGAATGTGATGGTTTTCCATGTCGTGTACTTTAAACATATGTGATCCAAATTCAATAGTGTCACCTTTTTTGATGTCATATTGTTCTGTAAGTACCCAACCGCCAATTGTATCAACATCAGAATCATCGATATCAAGACCTAATAACTCATTTATTTCGCTTACTAATACTTTGCCATCAATGATATATTTTGTATCATTTAATTTTTGAACAAGCGGAACTTCGTCAGCATCAAATTCATCACGTATTTCTCCGACAATTTCTTCTAGGATATCCTCAACCGTGACAAGCCCTGCAGTACCACCATATTCATCAATTAGTATGGCCATATGAATTCTTTCTCTTTGCATTTTAAGCAACAATTCATGGATAGGTATTGATTCGATCACCTGAATAATCGGTCTTACATACTTATCAATTGTAAACGTTTTTTGATTTTCAAAGTGTATTAAGTCAGTGAATATTTCTTTAATATTTACAATTCCAACGATATGATCTTTATCACCATCTACAATTGGATATCGTGTATATTTTTCGTCCTTAATAATTTCTAATTGCTCTTGAATTGTAGCATCAATCGATAACGAAACAATCTCCGTTCGAGGTACCATTATTTCCTTCGCAATTCTATTATCAAATTCAAATATTTTATTCACATACTTAAATTCAGATTGATTAATTTCACCACTTTTATAACTTTCAGAAAGAATGATTCTTAGCTCTTCCTCACTATGTGCCATTTCATGTTCCGATACTGGCTTGAAACCAAATAATCCTGTAATAAATCGTGCAGATCCGTTTAAAGCCCAAATAAATGGGTACATTATAATATAGAATGCCATTAATGGCTTAGCAAACCATAAACTAACAGCTTCAGCCTTTTGTATGGCTACAGTTTTTGGAGCTAATTCACCTACAACCACATGCAAAAATGTAATCGTCACAAACGCAATTGAAAATGATAACACTGTTGATACGGATGAAGGTAGATCATACTGCTGAAACACTGGTTTTAACATGTGTTCTATGGTTGGTTCACCTAACCAACCTAAACCAAGAGCAGTAATGGTTATTCCTAATTGACAAGCCGACAGATATTCATCAAGGTTATTAATGACTTTCTTCGCGGCACTTGCCTTTTTGTTTCCTTCTGCAATTAATTGGTCAATACGAGAGCTCCTAATTCTAATGATCGCAAATTCAGAAGCAACGAAAAAACCCGTAAGAGCGATTAAAATTGCAACAAGCAACAAATTTACTATGTCCAAATAAGCTTCCTTTCTCCGTCAAAAAACGGAAAAGGAGTCACCTCCTGAGAGTTAAGTCTAACACAAAACCTATATACATCTATTCTTATTATCAGCGTCCGCTTGGAGTTCAATAAGGGATGCGATAACAATACTATTCATTTTTAACACTGCCCCATATTATCACCCCACAGTTTTAGTTAAAGTTATCATAATACGAAAGAAACAATACAGTCAAACGTAACACTTTGGTGATTTTCTTAATAATTATGTGATAATTCGTTTAATAATACCTTTTTCAATGAAAAACAACATTATTTGACCGTAAATGAGCATATTTAAAAATTTACCAGGATTTACATATTTTTTTCAAACCCTCTTTCAATAAAACCTTCCAGGACACCTATAAATTTTACTAACCCTTACATATAAAAAAGCAATCAAGATTGTTTTGATTGCTTTTTTTGGTAGTTACCTCTATCTAATTTTTTAAACCTCTGTACTTTGCTGTTGTTAACTCTTGTATGTATGGCTCTAGGTCAGGCATTTCTACGTCTTTAGCTAATTGAATAGCTCTTTCTATATTATATGGTACACGTACAAAGGTAATACTAAATCCTGCCTCCCTTTTAGAATCATATTCCCCTTCGACGATCGTATATGAAGCCTGAGTGAGGTCTAAAGGATTACCTACACTACCTGTATTGAAAAGTGTTTTCCCGTTTAAATATTGAATAAAGGCATGATGAACATCACCATAACCAACAACATCCGGTTGATAAGTGCTTATTCCAGTGTATTCCGTATTAGTAAACATACCTAATCGTGTCTCAATTGAATCCCAAGGCTGAACTCTTGTATAAACGCTCTGTGGTGAGGCATGAAATAATCGGATCAGTTTTCCGCTCATATAAAAATCAAATGAAAAGGGCAATGACTCCAAATAAAGATTTTGATCCACCGTTAATTGATGTTGATGCCACTTCAATGATTCAAATTCAGTTTCCTTTGTAATGAAGTCATCCCAATTTCCTTTTATAACTTTTTCACAGCTTTGTCTTATTTTCTGTATCACTTCATAAGAATCAGGTCCTTTTCCAACTAAATCTCCTAAACAAAAAATACGTTGAATCTTTTTTTGTTTTATGTCATCTAAAACTGCATCTAACGCAGGAATATTTCCATGAATATCCGAAATAATTGCAATTCGTTCCATATTCGCCCTCCACATTACACAACTTGTCCTATTAGTATAAAGCATTAACGACCGTGTTGAAATAGCATGACAATACAAGCATCAACCACGGTCGTTAAAATTGGATATGCTACTTAGGAACTTTTTTAATCATTAATAACAGAAGTACTCCTAAACAAACATATCCAAAGATCGGATATAATGTAGAAATTAATGAACTATACCCAAATTTACTTATAAAAGCGGCTACACATAGTATTGAGCAAACAATAATCATACTAGGTATATTGAGAAACGATGCTATTTGTCTTTCTAAACCATATAAATTGCCTATAACTGAGGTAAAAACTTCACCATATATGACAGCTATGTAAATAAAATAAATGGCATAAAAAGTTGTTTTCATTACCTCAGCCATCGGTATGTCATAATCCATAACGTTAGGAAGAGTCGAAAGAGCAATATGACTGCTAATTAGAATTGCGGTTAAAAAGACTCCCCCAAGGATTCCTCCCCGCTTCAAGACTTTCTCATCTTGAATTTCATTTGCTAAAGGCACTAAAACAGCTGCAGCCATTGTTAAATTAAAGGCTGCATAAGAAACAGCAGAAAGAATCCATTTAAATGTGGCAGATGATTTATCGGGCATTACACTTAAAGCTTCAATAGAGAAAGATTGAACAGCTAGAATGGTACTAAATAGAATCAGCATTGGTACTACAATGATATTTACACTAAATAACCCCTTAATACCAAAAAACATAACAGCTATTGTTAATAAAATCGTAATAATAACACCTAACCTTACAGAAAGACCAAGCTGTTCTTTAAATATCGCTCCTGCACCCGACAACATGATAGAGGTTAATCCTAATAATATGATAAGCATAAAAATATTTATAAATCTTCCTATTTTCTTACCAAATAAAAAGATCATTAAATCTTGATAAGAAGCTGCGTTAATTCGCTTTGATAGGATGAGCATTTTCGTCCCAATATAAACAAAAATAAAACCCACTAATAAAATACCTGCAAGTCCAAAAACACCGTATTTTGTAAAAAACTCAACTATTTCTCGTCCAGTCGCAAACCCTGCTCCTACTACTGTTCCTACATAAACAGCAGCGACTTGAAACGAGGCAATCCAAGATCTTCTCATCCTTTACACCTCACTATAGATAAACAGCTTGTATCATTATATGAGCGTAAATAGAGATGATTCACTTCATTTTCATAACCTTTTTAAAAATTCCTGTAAGAAAATCCCATTACTAAATTGTAGGCAAAACACTTGAAAGTCAAAAAAGGTCAAAGTATACTATGATCAAAGAAGGTCAAACATGAGACCTCTTTCTTTTTATCCTATTGGTCAATAAAGATCAAACTCTTTCGCTGAAATCTTTTTTATATAAATTAATAATGAAAAGGAGTTTTAAAGATGATGTGTGAAAATTGTCAATCAAAACAAGCTACAGTTCATTTAAACTTTCAAATAAATAATCAACATAAGCAACTAACATTATGTAATGACTGCTATTCAACGTATAAACAAGCTATCCCTTCAGGATTGTCAGGAGGATTTCCTTCGTTTCCATTTGAACAATTTATGAAAGGACTTCAACAACAAGCATCATCAGCGGAAAACGTTCAACCAAAAACTCAATCCAGCGGTGGTGGGATTCTAGACCAACTTGGCCGTAATTTAACTCATGCTTCACGAGCAGGCTTAATCGATCCTGTGATTGGCCGTGAAGAAGAAGTTGATCGAATGATTGAAATATTAAACCGCCGAAACAAAAATAATCCCGTGTTAATTGGAGAACCAGGCGTAGGAAAAACAGCTGTCGTGGAAGGTCTTGCTTTAAAGATTGCAAACGGCTCTGTTCCAACAAAGCTTACAAATAAAGAGGTTTATCTCTTAGATGTAGCATCACTTGTTGCAAATACAGGGATTAGAGGTCAATTTGAAGAACGAATGAAGAAGATTATAGAAGAGCTACAAAATCGTAAAAACATTATATTATTCATAGATGAAATTCATCAGCTTGTTGGGGCTGGTTCAGCAGAGGGTTCAATGGATGCAGGTAATATCCTAAAACCAGCTCTGGCAAGAGGAGAGCTTCAAGTTGTAGGTGCTACAACATTAAAAGAATATAGAAAAATTGAAAAAGATGCTGCACTTGAGCGACGCTTTCAGCCAGTAATGGTTCATGAACCAACAATTGATAAAGCGATTGAAATCTTAAAAGGTATTCAAGATAAGTACGAGCAATATCATCATGTATCTTATTCAGATGAAGCTATTGAAGCCTGCGTTTCCCTTTCACATCGTTATATTCAAGACCGATATCTTCCTGATAAGGCAATCGACTTGTTGGATGAAGCTGGTTCTAAAAAGAACTTAATGTTAAAAAATGAAAGTGATGAAGAGATAAAAGAACGTCTAAAACATATTTCACTAAAAAAACAAGAAGCTACTAAAAACGAAGACTACGAATTAGCTGCTAAATTAAGAGATGAAGAAGCTCATCTTGAATCGCAGTTAAATAGTGAAAAATCAACAAATGAAAAGCTTGTTGTTTCTATAGAGGACATTCAATCCATTATAGCAAAGAAAACAGGAATTCCAGTTGGAAAGCTTCAAAGTCATGAGCAATCAAAAATGAAGCATTTAGAGAAAAGTCTCACAGAAAAAGTCATTGGACAAGAAGATGCTGTTCGTAAAGTATCAAAAGCAATCCGAAGAAGTCGTGCTGGTCTTAAATCCAAGGCTCGACCAATTGGTTCCTTCTTATTCGTTGGACCAACCGGTGTTGGTAAAACAGAATTAACAAAGTCTTTAGCAGAAGAACTTTTTGGCTCAAAAGACTCAATGATACGCCTAGATATGAGTGAGTATATGGAGAAACATGCTGTTTCAAAAATTATTGGCTCTCCTCCAGGTTATGTAGGGCATGATGAAGCCGGTCAACTAACTGAAAAAGTTCGCCGCAATCCTTATAGTATAATTCTATTAGATGAAATTGAGAAAGCTCATCCAGATGTGCAACACTTGTTCCTACAGATCTTAGAGGATGGCAGATTGACAGATAGTCAAGGTCGTACCGTCAGCTTTAAGGATACTGTTATTATTATGACAAGTAATGCAGGCGTAGGTGAAAAACGTATAACCGTTGGATTTGAAACATCATCAAACACAGCTGTAGAAGAAAGCCAGCTATTACAATCACTTGGTTCATTCTTTAAACCAGAATTTCTTAATAGATTTGATAATATCATTGAGTTTTCTTCACTTGAAAAAGAAGATCTCTTAAAAATTGTTACATTAATGATAAAAGAGCTAGCTGAAACATTATCAGAACAAAATATCTCAATTACTGTTACTAATGAGGCAAAGGAAAAACTTGCTGCACTAGGCTTTCACCCCGCCTTTGGTGCCCGCCCACTTCGCCGTGTCATACAAGAGCATGTAGAAGATCAAATAACTGATCTTCTTTTAGATCAAGAAAATATAACACAAATCGATGTAGATGTTGTTGACAATAAGATTGCAGTTAAATAAAAGGATACGGGACAGTCCAAACAAGGACTGTCCCGTATCTTTTTTTCCAATAGATAACCAATTTCATATTTTATATATACTTAAATATGTTAAGATTTTCTTATGACTGATTGTTCTAGACTGAGCGAAAGGAGTGTTCCCTGTGTTTTTAATTCGATTCTTTATGAAAGTCATACATATGAACAACTGGATACTTATTTTTGCAACATTATCGTTAATATTAGCAAGCAGCTATATTGTTTATTATATTGAACCAGAAACTTTTACAAGCCCTTTCGAAGGATTATGGTGGACAATGACGACTGTTGCAACAGTTGGTTATGGTGATGTTTCACCTACAACTGTAAACGGAAAAATTTTCGCTATGTTTCTGTACATTGTAGGAATTGGCTTAATGAGTATCTTCATTGGTAAAGTAATTGACTTCTTTAGTATCAGAAATCGCTTAAAGGAGGAAGGAAAATTGAAAATCACAACGAAGAACCACATTTTATTAATTAACTGGACAAAAAAAGCTGCCATTACTTTAGAAGAGCTTTTAAAGACTTTTGAGCATGTTCGAGTTGTCATTGTTGATGAAAACATTTCAAAAATCCCACTTCAACACGAACGGGTTGAATTTGTAAATGGAAACCCTGCAAGTATTGATGTTCTTTATCAAGCTAATATATTAAGTTCTAAATCTATTATGGTTTTTTCACCAGATGATGTTCTAACAGCTTCACAGGCAGATGGACATACACTATTAATTGCTTCTATGATAAAAGGAATTGAAAAAGAACATATTCAGCATATTTATACGATTTGTGAAGTGTCCAATTCAAATCATATTCATGCCTTCAACCATGTTAATGTGAACGAATATATTACCGCAAATGACACCGCTGCCCATTTAGCCGCTAGGTCTATTTTGTTTAATGGTTCTAGTGAAATTATTCGCCAACTAACAAGTCATGAGGGATATGACCTTTACTCTATTTCTAAAAAATCAGAGTGGAAAACGTATCAAGATGCAAGCATTGCTTTGTCAGCAAAAGGGGCCATTCTTCTTTCCAACGGAAATGATATGTCCATTATAAGCAAGCTTCATCAACCTATTCCAAGCGATGCAAAATTGTTTATTATTTGTAACGATGAAACATATTTTGATATTGTTTCATAATTAAGAGTCACTTTCTCCTAAGGGAAAGTGACTCTTTTTCTTGTGATCTCTCTTCTCTGTCATTGCTGTTGTTTCTCATACATATACATGCTATGAGAGGTGTTGTACATGCTAAAAAGTTCAAATTTTTTCCTATTAATCTCCTTTTTTCTTTTATTAGTTAATGGGTCAGCTCTTGGCTTTATTCTTTTTCATGCACGACTTGGTGAAGGGTTTGGAATCAGCCTGTTTTGTTGTACAAGTTTACTAGGGGCATTATTAGCATCAATTGCCTTTGAAACAAAATCGACCTACTATTCCCGTTTATTTTTCTATAGCCATCTTGTCATTACGATTCTTCCTCTTTATTATGTTGGTATTTCTAAGATGTTAAGTTAATTCTATCGGTCAGAAGACTGATTTTTTCTCACCCACATTTACGATTCTTTTTCCATCTTGTAACGGAAGTAGTTGGAACAATTTTCCTCTATGATGAAGATAACAAGAGAATTTGTGGGAGATGAGAAAAGATGTTTATGAATGAGTATACACAAAAACAATTATTTGAATTACAAAGTGCACTACTTGAAAAACAATCGATTGTAAGAGCATCACAATTTGAAGAAAATGAAAATGCCAGAGCAGCTTTCGGATATAATTGTCTATCAAATACAAAAAGATATGTTAACTTTAAAAACTGGCTACTAAGAAAAGCTATCGATGAGAATTGATAGCTTTTTATTATTTAGAAATGTAGATAAACAACTTTATTTTAGACCAAAGTCCCCACATCTCCCCTCTTTTTCGGTTGCTAAGAAATTTCTTTCACAACTTCTTGAAACAAAACCTAAAATTTTAATAAATCTTACCGATATAAGAGATAAGAAAATAATGAGGAAATATGGTGATTTACGATGGATAAAACGTCATTAATAGGAATATTACTTGCGATAATCGCAGTAGGTGTTGGGATGTTTATGAAAGGTGTTAGTCCCACAGTATTAATTAACCCAGCCGCAATATTAATTATTCTTTTGGGTACAGCAGCGGCTGTTATTATTGCTTTCCCAACTAGTGAAATCAAAAAGGTGCCTAAGCTATTTGGCATTATCTTTAAAGAACAAAAAACTCCTTCAATTCAGGAGTTAATCCCCTTATTCTCTGATTGGGCACAAGTTGCTCGTAAAGAGGGGTTACTTGCACTTGAAGCAAAACTTGCTGATGTTGAGGATCCTTTCTTAAAAAGCGGCTTACTTATGGCCGTAGATGGACAAAATGCTGAATTTATTCGCGATGTTATGTCAGAAGAAATTGAAGCAATGGAAGAGCGTCACCAAGGGTCAGCATCTATTTTCACACAAGCAGGAACATATGCACCGACACTTGGAGTACTTGGAGCGGTAGTTGGTTTAATTGCTGCCCTCTCCGATATGAGTAATACAGATGCATTAGGACATGCGATAAGTGCGGCATTCGTTGCCACATTAATGGGTATTTTTACAGGATACGTATTATGGCATCCATTTGCAAATAAATTAAAGAGGAAGTCTAAGCAAGAAGCACTAGTAAAACAGGTTATGATAGAAGGTGTACTTTCTGTTTTAGAAGGACAAGCACCAAAAGCAATTGAGCAAAAGCTAGCAACATATTTGCCGGTTACTGAAAGAAACAAATTAGAGGCTGCTGTTACTGGAGGAGAGAGTGTAAATGGCTAAAAAGAAAAAGCATAAGCATCATGATGAACATATGGATGAATCATGGCTTGTCCCTTACGCCGATTTACTCACTCTCGTTCTGGCACTTTTCATCGTGTTATTTGCGATGAGTTCAGTTGATGCGCAGAAATTTCAGCAAGTGGCGAAATCATTAAATGCTGCTTTTGATGGTGGAACAAGTGTATTAGAATATCCAAGTCCTACTCCTGAAAGCGAGTTAGAAGATCTTAATGTTCAAAAAGATGAAGCATCAAAAGAACAGTTAGAAGCTGCTCAGCAAAAAATGGAACAAGAGAATTTACAAAAAATTCAAGAGAAAATCAACACGTACATTAAGGAAAATAATCTTCAAGCAAAGTTAGGTACAACTCTTACTGATGAAGGCTTACTTATTACATTACTTAATGATATCTTTTTTGACTCAGGAAGTGCAGAAATTCGTGCAAAAGATGAAAAGCTCGCTAAAGGAATATCTGATCTTCTTATCATGAACCCACCTCGTAATATTATTGTGAGTGGTCATACAGATGATATACCAATTAATAACTCAGAATTTGATTCAAACTGGCATCTAAGTGTTATGCGTGCAGTTAATTTTATGAAAATATTGATTGAAAATGATAAGTTAGATCCCAAAGCCTTCAGTGCTAAAGGATTTGGAGAATACAAACCGGTAGCTACAAATGAGACAAGTGAAGGACGTCAAAAAAACCGACGTGTTGAAATTCTCGTTCTTCCTTACGAGCAAAAATAATATGCTTAAAGAAAAGCGGGTCAATCCAATGTAGGATTGACCCGCTTTAATGTTTTAAAAGTAATCTTTAGTTAATGCTTTTCAGTTTTCAATAAATCATTAGCATGATAACCCACTTTTTTAAGAAGCTCTGTGACTAATGCCTTTTCTTCATCAGACAATACGTTTACAATTTCATCAATTTTTTCTTGATGAGGGGGGAATATTTCTTCAATTAGTTCTTTTCCCTTATCCGTTATCTGAGCATGTGTTACTCTTCGGTCATTAGGACATGCCTTTCTTATAAGTAAGCCCTTTTGCTCTAATTTATCTACTACATATGTGATACTCCCACTTGCCAACAGTATTTTCCCACCTATTTGTTGTAAAGGCTGATCTCCTTTGTGGTATAAAAGCTCTAGAACAGCAAATTCTGTCGGGTTTAATTTAAATGTTGATATATGTTTATTAACGACATCGTTAAATGCTCTGTGGGCACGCGATAGCACAATAAAAAACTTTAAAGACTCTTCTATTCCCTTTGTTTTTTCCAATTCATCTCAATCCTTTTTCATATATCTTGAATTCAAAATAAATAATTAGCATTATAATAGAACATGTTGTATAGAAAGTCAAATCATCTTTTAATTATTGGAACAAATAGCCCACCTATTCATATACTTTATTGAGCCCTGCAACAGCAAGTGATTTTTTCATTCTTTGCTTATCGTATAATTCGGTAAAAATGACCTTCTATTTAAGCGAATTCTTCCTTAGGTTACCTAATTCAGTTATAATAGTTCTAATTACGATTCTAAAGCAAAGTGTATCCATTTTAGAAGGAGCAATCACATATGTCAGATGTTTTATTGGGAAGTGTATTATCTGCATTATCTACAGGATTAGGTGCAGTACCTATCCTATTTCTTCAAAGAACGATTACGCATCGTTGGAGAGATATTTTATTAGCCTTTACAGCCGGTATTATGATGACTGCTGCCATGTTAGGCTTAATTCCTGAGTCATTAAATTATGGGGGGATATTGGAAGTTTCCATCGGTTTATTTCTTGGGGTACTTATTTTAACATCACTTGAAAGAGCCATTCCTCATATTGATTTGGAACATACCAAAAGTGGAATTAAATTTGATGAAAAAGCTATGCTTATTATTGCAGCAATAACCTTGCATAATATTCCAGAAGGGTTATCGGTTGGAGTTAGTTATGCTTCATCTGTTAGTGAGACAGGAAACCTAATAGCCTTTGCAATCGGTCTACAAAATGCACCGGAAGGATTTTTGGTTGCTCTATTCTTAATCAATCAAAATATAAATCGAGGAAAAGCATTCTTAATTGCTACAGCAACAGGTGCTGTGGAAATTGTAGCATCATTACTTGGTTTTTATTTAACAAGCTTTGTCGCCTTTCTTGTACCATATGGATTAGCTTTTGCAGCAGGTGCGATGCTGTTTATCATCTACAAAGAGCTAATTCCGGAATCTCATGGAGATGGAAATGAACAATTTGCGACATACTCATTTATTATTGGCATTCTTTGCATGGTTATTCTTATAAATAGTTTTTAATGCAATAACACGAAGAAAATACAGTGCTTGTCCACTGTATTTTTTATTTTAATAAGAATATCTGTCTGTGTACGTAAATAATTTCATTGAATGAACTAAGTCATGAAAAGGGACAACTTTAGGTTTTTTCTCTTCTATGTAGAATCTGTTGATATTCATTTAAAAGCAAGTCCAAATCTTGACTACATTGAACAGCCAATTCACTTGTATATCCTTCTTTATTAGCCGTTTCAATCATTTCTTTTCTTTTTATATTAATTGTTTCAAGAAGCTTTGTTTTTAAAGAATTATTATTCATCTCAGAGCCCCTCCTAGTTATTCAATTTTGCGATAATCTAAAGTTAAACGGTTCTTGATATTATCCCACACAAGTAATCTTGTAAGAAATTATTACAAAACTTTGCACTTGTGTAAAGACTATCGCAATTTTAGACATTTTTTTCACCTTTAAATATGACAAAATTGAAAACTTTTTCTTATTATTTTTATTCCCACATCTGCTTTACTTTAAACTACCTTTTTCTCACCTTTATAAACACATCTTTTTATTAAGCGTGGTTAACCTATACATATATACAAGTAAAGGAGAACACTCCCATGAAAAAATTTATGATTAGTTTGATTCTTCTTCTTTCTATACCTATTGCAATATTTGCTCAATCACGCTCAATTGAAAGACAGGTAGCAATAGTTATTGATGACCTAGGTAATGGAATGAAAGGTACTGAACAAATCCTCTCTTTACCTATTCAATTAACTGTAGCGGTTATGCCATTTTTACCTACAACAAAAAAAGACGCAAATCTAGCCCATGAAAAAGGCCATGAGGTCATTGTGCATCTTCCAATGGAGCCTTTACATGGAAAAAAGAGTTGGCTTGGCCCCGGAGCTATTACGACTGATTTATCAAATAAAGAAATTAGAAAAAGAGTAAATGATGCAATTGATGATGTCCCCCATGCTGTTGGAATGAACAATCATATGGGATCTAAAGCCACAGCAGATGCTAGGGTAATGAAAATTATATTAGAGGTATGTAAGGAAAGAGGGCTTTATTATTTAGATAGCAAAACTACAGGAAAAAGTGTTGTTGAAACAATTGCAAAACAATTAGAGGTTCCTTATTTGGAGAATGAGCTATTTTTTGATGAACAATATACAACAAGTCACATTACGAAACAAGCTAATTTACTAATGAATCGAATTGAAAAAGATAATGAAATTATTGCAATAGGGCATGTTGGGATAGCTGGAGAAAAAACAGCATCCGTTTTAAAGCAATACGTGCCTTTAGTGAAAGAAAAAGCAGAAACGGTTACACTTTCTAAACTATTCTTTGATCCTGAAGACATAACAAATTTGGAATGATTACTTCAAACCCGGTAAGTGAGCTCTAGGTAGTTCATAACCTATGAAACATTCCCAATTTTGACTACCTCTTTTCCATACTCGAAACAACCTTCTTATAAAAAAAGGGCTATCAACTGTAGCCCTTTCTGTAGTCCATTACCTATTTATGATCAATACGATCAACAGAGGTAACTCTGAATTCTTTATCCTCTAATTTTTTAATAACCTTCTGCAATTTTTTCTCAGATAAATCACCTGATAAATTTAGAATAATTCTTCTGATATATTTATCACCATTATCCATCGTTAGCAGGCCTTCTATATTAATATCCTTAACAGTAGTTACTAAGTCCTTAATAGCCCCTTTATGCTCCTTAGTTCCAACTGTAAGAAGGACACCACCAGTTTTCATCCCAAATGAATCTTCAAGGACATCCATTATATTTGAATGGGTAATAATTCCTGAGAATTCTTTCTCTTCATTTATTACTGCTAAAAATGGAAGTCGTCGAATCGTTAAGAATGTCTTGAAAAATGAATCCTCTTCGTATATGTAAGCATCTTGATTCTGCACTAACGGTTCAATCGGATCACTTTCTTTACCATTATGCTCTACATAATGCTCAAGCAAATGTACTTTATAAATAAAACCAACAAAGATTTTACCATCTTTCTTTAAAACCGGAATAGAACGGTAACCTGTTTCCTTTAGATAATCATATGCTTCTTTTACTGTACAGCTAATATCACAATATTTCACGTCTGCTTTCTGTACATAATGATATCTAACCTTCATTTATACAACCCCCTTTTAACAAGAAATTTATCACAGCATTCTTTGTTAGTAAAGAAAATTCAAAGTTTTCTTAAAAAAACTTTTATGTTCATTTTAATTTATAATATATTTATGATTTCTAACATTTAGTATGGGAAGGAACTTAGAGATTATGTATATTGTTAAATCAAAACGATTAGGTTTAAAACCAATGACCTCAGAAATCATTGAAGCGGCATTAAACAACATATCTTCACTTGAAAAAGTTATACAATCCCATGTATTAGAAGATTTTCTTGAGCCTGTTTATACAGAAAGAGTTTTACCAATTCGTCTCCATAAAACGATGGTTAATCCTGACTTGGCTGAATGGTACGGTTTTATCGTTGAATTTGAATCAAATACAGTAGTCGGAACAATGGGATTTAAAATGCCTCCAGATGAGAAGGGTCTTATTGAGATCGGATATGGTATACACCATACATTCCAAGGCAAAGGATATGCAACAGAGATGGCCGTAGCATTAATCGATTGGGCCTTTCAACAAAAAAGTGTTAAAGGAATTACAGCTACAAATGTTCTCAAAAACAATCTTCCTTCTATTAAAATTCTCGAAAAACTCGGTATGCAAGTTGTTGAGCAAACATCAGAAACAATTGATTATATATTGTTAAAATAACTTTTTGAAGAAGGTTGCAATATTACCAAATCCTACATATAATAAACATATCTTAACTGAAAGGGTGTATGTTGAAACAATGAAGTTCTAATCTTTTTTTCTGGCTATTAATAATTCATTTTTAATTGAATTTTAATATTACCTAGAGAATTGGATTAGTCTGCATGTTAACATATACATTCCTTTAGTCGTTAAAATTGGTATGCTTTCTTTTATAGTATACCTTTATTTCGGTATACTGGTTTTGTATATCTTTTTGACTAATCTCTCTAGGAATAGGGAGGTTTTTTTATGTTTACATTACAAGCAAGAAATATTTCAAAAAGTTATGGAGAAAAAGAACTATTTACGGATCTTACTTTTGATATCTACCACAATGATCGAATTGGTCTTGTTGGTCATAATGGCGCAGGCAAAACAACACTTGCCAATATTATTTATGGAAGTTTAGAAGCTGACAATGGAACGTTTCATCGTAAACATCATATTAAAATCGGATACCTTAAACAATCGATTGAATATATGATGAATGAAAGTGATTTGTTATCTGGTGATTTCTTAGAAAGAGCTAGTGAACTAGGACTAAAAAAAGTTCAATCATGGAAAAAGGAGCGAATGGATCATTTAAGTGGTGGAGAAAAATTAAAAATTTCCTTAGCTGAGGTTTGGTCAGCTCAACCAGATATTTTGATTTTAGATGAACCTACAAATCACTTAGATCTACAAGGAATAAATTGGCTTGTTGAAAAGATAAGATCATTTCATGG
Organism: Bacillus sp. AFS040349; assembly: GCF_002577655.1. NCBI lineage: Bacteria > Bacillati > Bacillota > Bacilli > Caryophanales > Bacillaceae > Bacillus > Bacillus sp. AFS040349. The sequence continues at coordinate 22,872 of NZ_NUMC01000025.1, forward strand.
AGCAGTTATCATTATTTCTCATGATCGTTATTTTTTAGATAAAACAGTAACGAAAATATTCGACCTCGAAAATAGTAAATTAACTGTTTATGATGGAAATTACACAACTTTTTATGAAAAAAAGCAAAAAAGTCGAGAAGATCAGCTTCACCGTTATGATATTCAACAAAATGAAAAGAAGCGGATTGAAAATCAAATGTCCCAATTACAGCAATGGGCAGGCAAAGCTCACCGAACGATGAGGGACCAAGAGGGCTTTAAGGAGTTTCATGGTGTAAAAGCTAAGAAACTAGATAAAGCAATAAAATCTAAAATGAAAAGACTTAATAAAGAGCTTGAAAAAAATAAAATAGATAAACCATTAGAAGAAATGAGTGTCAGGTTTCAATTTGAAGGTAATAAAAAACATGGCAAAAGATTGATAGAGGCTAAAGATCTCTCAAAAAGCTATCAGTCAAGGTCACTGTTTAGGAATAGCTATTTTTATATAAATCATGGAGAAAGAATAGGTCTTGTTGGACCAAATGGATGTGGCAAAACAACTTTTCTGCGCATGCTCTTAGGTGTTGAGCCTCTTACTACTGGTGACTTATCAAAGAGCCCAACTCTTAAGGTAGCTTATCTTAGTCAAGATGTGGCTGATATGTCTTTAACTCAAACTGTTTATGAGGCACTAAATCTAAATGATAAAAATGACCTGTTAAAAGCAAGAACTACATTAGCAAATATGGGGCTAAAGGCAAGTAGGCTAAATCAACCTATTCATAGTCTTAGTTTAGGAGAGCGGACAAAAGTAAAGCTTACCAATCTTTTATTACATGAATATGATTTACTTATTCTTGATGAGCCCACAAATCATTTAGACTTAGCAAGCCGTAATCAATTAGAGCAAACATTAGCAGAATTTCCTGGTACTATTCTAGTGGTTTCACACGATTATTACTTCTTAAGTTCTCTATGCGAAAAATTACTTGTCTTTGAAGAGAAAAAGATAAAGCGAATGGAAATGACAATTGAAGAATATGAGCTTTATAAGCAACAAACAAAAAAAAGTAATCAAAAGAAATCAATTGATGAAGAATTACTTCTAATTAATACTGAAATTACTGCTGTACTTGGTGAATTAAGCTTACTAACACCTGAATCAGAGAAATATAATGAACTAGATAATTCCTTCCAGTTCCTCACAAAAAGAAAACGTGAGTTAATGAATATGTAAATAAAAAAGCGTAGACTCTTGAGTTCTACGCTTTTTCTTTATTATTTATTTAATTCTTGTTTTTCTTGGTATGGATGTGCCACCCATCCTTCGGTTTCAATAAATAAGCGAACTGCCACAACTTGACGGTCTTCCATTAATGTAAAGAAATGAGGATTACCCTCTGGTACCGAAATAACATCACCAGCTTCTAATTCTACATCAAAGTAACCAATTTGCTCATCACCTTTAATAATGAAAATACCATGACCTGCTGTAATAGCACGTACTTCGTCTTCAGTGTGTGTATGAACATTTTCGAATTTTTTTAACAATTCTTCTAGATTTGGTGTTGCATCTGATAAAGCCACGATGTCCCAAGTCTTATATCCTCTTCTTTCAGCTAAATCTTCAATTTCAGATTTGTATGCTGTTAAAATTTCAGATTTTTCTTCATCGCTAAGAACAAATTTTTCAACTAAATGTTCAGGAAGTTTGCTCATATCCCAATGCTCATAAAGTACACCTTGTTTCTCTAAGAAACTTGAAACCTGTTCTTGACCTTCAATTACTTCATTAGTATTTCTCACTTTAATTACTGCCATAATCTTTCTCCTCCATTAATTAATATAGTTTTATATAATATTTCATTCCTGAAACTAAGCCAAAACTGCTTTTAATGATAACAGCTTTAGATGATAGGAAAATAAAAATTCACTCGCTTCTAAATACTTCTTCGCTTCTAGTGCATCTTTTCCCCATGCGGTTATTCCATGGTTTCTAATTAGTACTGCACCGGCATCTGCTTTTACAAACTCACTAAAACTTTCCGCTAAAGTTGGAATATGTGCATGATTATAGATGATTGGAATTGTAAATTCAGCATCCTCATCCCATAAGCCATATGCTTTAATAATTTCCTGTCCTGTAAATGTAATCTTTCCTTTATCGCCGTACAGCTCTGATATAACATTATTGTCAACTGTATGAACGTGAAGGCTACATCCAGCTTTTGTTTTATTAAAAATCTCTACATGTAATAATGTTTCTGCAGAAGGCTTTAAGTGAGTATCCTTAACTGGCTTCCCTTCTCTATCAACAAGTAAAAAGTCCTCGTCTGTTTCCTTCGTCTTATCCTTACCACTTGCTGTAACAAGGAACTCGATAGGATCGTCACTTACTTTTATCGCAAGATTCCCACTTGTACCTGGAAACCAATCTCGTCTTGCTAACACCCGCTTTATGTCAGCTAATTCCTCCCACCGCTGGTTGATAATTGTCATGCCCTCACCTCCTCAAGTTTTTCTAAGATATTAATCACATCAAAAAAAGTTGTAAAGGGCTGATGTGGTAAATGAAGTTCCTGACATTTCTCTAATAGCAAATCCCTTGCTATTACATAATCTGCTAGTTTTGCAGCTTGAAGGTCTGTAATGGAATCTCCAATTACAATTTTTTCTTGATTAGAATTTGTTAGCTTACGTATAAGTGACGGCTTACAGCAACCGCAATCATTCGTACAAGAGTTATCACAACTATAAGGCCATTCTATTTGAATGTTTTCATGACTAAAATTTGCCTTATTGCAATAAATTTGTTCTTCTTCTTCTATTAATCCTTGAAGTAGAGGATAAACAAAAAAATCAATTCCTCCACTAACAATATAAAGAGGGATATTGTTCTCTCTAGTAAATTGAATAAACTCCTTGAAGCCAGAACGTATTTGCGCATGATCTAAAATGTATTTCACAATTTCGTCTTTAGAAGAAGATGGTAGTAATTGAAACATTTTGCCAACACCCTCTTGAATAGAAATTTGTTGCGATAAAACGTCATTTTTTAAAGCATCCCATTCTGGTGGAGCAAATTTTTTCATAATTGCAATAATGTTGTCAGTCTCTGTGATCGTCCCATCAAAATCACATATAATTACTCGATTACTCATTTACTCACCTCTTTGACACCCCAAAGATCAATGGCAAGTTTAAGATCTTCATTTACGTTTGCTGCTTCTTTTAAGGAAGTACCTGCTAGAGTTGCGTCAATTGCTGCTCGAAATGCTTGTCCACCGCCAATGGCTCCATTTGGATGACCATGAACACCACCACCAGCATTTATTATTGAATCTATTCCGAAATCATTCATAAGCAACGGAACTAAACCTGGATGAATTCCCGCTGAAGGAACCGGAAACGATTGCTTAAAAGATTCTTTCTTTAGACAGTTATCTGCAATACCTAGGGCTTCTTTTCTATCTAATGCTACACTTCCATATGGAGATGGGAATAAAGAGAAATCCGCACCAGCTATTCGTAGCAGCTTACCTAGTAAAAGTGAACTTAAAAATCCATATAAGCTAGATGAAGTAGAAGCTCCACTCACAGCAGGGTGAGCCATAATAGGTACGGTTACATCTGGATCCTCAGCTAAACTTTGTAATACATCTAACCCATATGCGAATACGTTAAACAATAAAACATCAGCACCAAGCTCAGACGCTTTTTTAGCTTTATCTTTAAGATCATATGTTTTACCAGACAAATTCACAGCATATAAAGCTTTATGTCCAGTTTCTTGAAAGACCTGATTTAATACTTCTTTACCTGAAAGAATTCGCTCCTCAAATGGAGTTAATCGATTATCAAATAGAATTTCATCGTCTTTAACTAAATCAACCCCACCCAAAACTTGCTGTCTTAACTGATCTTTTAAGTATTGTAAGTCACGACCAATTACACCCTTAAAAATACTCATTAATAAAGGGCGATCATAAACACCCACTAATTCCCGAATTCCTTTTACACCAAATTTCGGACCAGGAAACGCGGCTTTCACATCTTCTGAGAACTCTAAATCAAGTAATTTTACTTCTCCGTCAAGAGATAACTTCCCAAAAACAGTTGTTAATATAGCTGGGAGATCATGACTATAATTTAAGCTTGGATAAGCAATTTTGATTATTCCTTTTGTTACGTTTTTTCCTAAAAATTGATTTGTTTTGTCACAAGACTCCAGCTGACTGACCTCTATAACACGACCTTTATGAGCTTTCAGTTGCTCCTGTTCAAGTAATGGAAGATCTGTCCAGGAACCTACCGTTAACCCTAAAGCAATTCCTTCTGCTTTTTTATGTAAATCTCCTTTAGCTTCGTGTACAAGATATGTAGCAATGACTTCACTCACTTAAAACCCTACTTTCTATATATCATCACGTTTTCTGAATCTTTCTATTTATCGTACTAATTCTATCATCTTTATTTAGTTTATGCATAACATTCCATTTCTATTTTTTTCTGTTTATAAAAATAAAAAAACCTCTTTGACAGATCAAAGAGGTTACTAAATGCATAAGTAATAAGTAATCTCCTTATCTATCAGCGAATGCTGCAAGAATTAGCACCGTGCTTAACCTAGGTTAAGTCGGTTGCCGGGCTTCATCGGGCTAGTCCCTCCACCTGCTCTTGATAAGAACGAAACGTTCATTTTGAAATTAATTTGGATTATGACAGATCTCACTTCTACTGTCAAGAAGAAAAACTAGGGCATCAAGCCTTAAAAAGATTAAGAGCTTTAATTCTCTCAGCAGCTTCTCTAAGTCGGTCCTCAGAAGTTAATAAACCAACTCTAACGTATCCCTCACCATATTCCCCAAAACCAACTCCTGGTGCAACAACGACACGTGCATGTTGAAGCAGAAAATCAGAAAACTCTTCAGAAGAATCAAATTGTTTAGGAACTGGCAACCAAGCAAAAAACGATCCTGCAGGTGCCTTAACATCCCAACCGATCTCACGAACAGCTGTAATGAGAGCATTTCTCCGAGATTCGTAACGAGCATTTAGTTCTTCAACACATGTTTGCGGACTAAGTAACGCATGTGCAGCTGCTTCTTGAATTGCACTAAATACACTTACATACATATGGTCTTGCAATAAATTTATAGCTTCAATAACAGAAGGATTTCCAACAGCAAAACCAATTCTCCAACCAGCCATATTATAAGTTTTGGAGAATGTGTAGATTTCAATACCAATGTCTTTAGCACCGGTTGTTTGTAAAAAGCTAAGAGGCCTTTTTCCATCAAAGCCAATTGCTCCATATGCAAAATCATGAACCACACAGATATCATTTTCTTTTGCAAATGAAACTGTTTCTTCAAAGAAACTTTCATTTGCCGTAGCACCAGTTGGATTATTAGGATAATTCAAAAACATAAGTTTCGCCTTTTCTACAGCATCTCTAGACAAGCTCTTGTAATCTGGCAGGAACTGATTTTCGCTTAATAAAGGCATAACTTCCATTTTAGCACGTGCCAACTCGACTCCAGACCAATAATCGGGGTATCCAGGATCTGGTACAAGAACAACATCATCAGGATTTAACAAACATTGCGGAACCTCAACTAACCCAGCCTTTCCTCCAAATAGAATCGCTACCTCACTAGCAGGATCTATCTCCACTCCGTACTCTCTTTTGTAAAAGGTAGCGACGGCTTCCTTCAAAAACATTTGACCACGAAATGGTGAATACTTGTGATATTGAGGATTTCTAACAGCTTTCTCCATTGCTTCAACGATATGTTTTGGTGTTGGTTGATCAGGGTTACCCTGTCCTAAATTAATAACATCATGTCCCTGCTCAACAATTGTATTTACTTTTGCAACAAGATTGGCAAAAAACTGCTTCGGTAATGTATTTAATAAATGGGATTGCTCAAAAACTTTCATTTTCTACACCTACTCAAAAAATTCTTGAAATTCTAGTCACAAATCATATATTGTTAGAATCAACTTGTAAAGTAAAATTTATAAATGAAGGTGTGACTTAAAAAATGAAACCTATCATTGCATGTATTCAACTTGATATTAAATTTGGTGATCCTGACTTTAATTATCAACAAGTAGAAGAAAAAGTAGCATTAGCAGTAGAACAGGAGAACCCGAACATCATTGTTCTTCCTGAACTTTGGACAACTGGCTATGATTTAACCCGCCTAGATGAAATTGCTGATCATGATGGCGAAAGAACAAAGACATTCCTAAGTAACTTAGCAAAAAAGTATAATGTTCACTTTGTAGGTGGCTCTATTGCAAAAAAATGCAAGGATAGCGTAACAAATACGATGTATATTGTGAACAATAATGGTGAGTTTATCCATGAATATAGCAAACTTCATTTATTTAAGCTCATGGATGAACATCATTATTTAGCGGCCGGAACTGAAAAAGGTTTGTTTGAGATAAATGGACTGAAAAGTGCAGGAGTTATTTGCTACGATATTCGTTTCCCAGAATGGATACGCGCTCATACAACAGAAGGTGCAGAAGTATTATTTGTTGTAGCTGAGTGGCCAATGCCAAGACTGCATCATTGGAAAACATTATTGCTAAGCAGAGCAATTGAAAATCAATGTTATGTTGTAGCATGTAACCGTGCTGGATCTGATCCTAATAATGAATTTGCAGGACATTCTCTCATCATTGACCCATGGGGTGAGATCGTAGCTGAAGCAACCGAAAAAGCCGGAATTATTTCGGCCAAATTAGATGCTGAAGTTGTTAAAAAGGTCCGCAGTCAAATCCCAATCTTTGATGACCGTCTACCGCAATACTATCAATAAAAAACTTCACAAATATTTAGGCAATTCCCAATAATGTATTGACAAAGATAAAGTATCATTGGTAATATCCTAATCAAGCAATATATTTTTCTAGAAAAGCATTAATTTTTTGAATACTTAATATGTTAAACATATACTTATGTTTTACTAAAAAATCTCTTATCAAGAGTTGGCAGAGGGACTTGGCCCAATGACGCCGCAGCAACCGACCATATTTCATTCTATGTGAAATAATACCTGGAACTTCCAGTTGGGCACGGTGCTAATTCCATCAGAAAGAATATCTTTCTGAAAGATGAGAGGTGCGAAGCAATGACTTCAAGCCTCTTTCAATCTGGAAAGAGGCTTTTCTTATTTTAGAAAAGCCTCCAAAAACAACTAATTGGAGGTATAAATAAATGTGTGCACATAAAAAATCACCTGTTTACGAACCACTAACTGAAAACGGAGCAATTGCCTTAGCAAAGAAATTGCAGTTGCTTCCTGAAAATAGTCAACTAACATGTAATGAAATTGGCGATGGAAATTTAAACTTAGTTTTCAAAGTGAAAGATCCAGAAAACGGAGAAAGCATCATCATTAAACAAGCATTACCATATGCGAAAGTAGTTGGTGAAAGCTGGCCACTAACTCTTGATCGTTCTAGAATCGAAACAAATGCACTTCTTAAACAAGCTGAATTTGTTCCACAATATGTACCAAAAGTGTTCTATTCAGATGAGTCATTGGCCATAACAATTATGGAAGATCTTTCACATCTTGAAATTGCTAGAGCAGCCTTTATTAGCGGAAAAGATTTACCACTTTTATCTCAACATGTTGGGGAATTCCTTGCTAAAACACTGTTTTATACATCTGACTATGGCATGGATCAACATTATAAAAAATCTTTGGTTCAACAATTCATTAACCCTGATCTTTGTAAAATAACAGAAGATCTAATTTTTACTGATCCTTTCTTCGATCATGAAACAAACGATTATGAACCAGAGCTTCAAGAAGATGTAGAACAAATTTGGCAGGACCATGAATTAAAACTTGAAGTTGCTAAACTAAAACAAATCTTTCTAACAAAAGCTGAAGCACTTTTACATGGTGATTTGCATACTGGAAGTATTTTTGCGGATGAACAAGAAACAAAAATCATTGACCCTGAGTTTGCTTACTTCGGCCCTATCGGCTTTGATGTTGGTCAAGTATTTGCAAATTTAGTTTTTAATGCACTATCTCGTGAACCGAAAAAACAACAAATTCTTTTCCACCATATTGAAACGACTTGGAATGTGTTTGTAAAAGAATTTTCAAAAGCATGGGAAAATGATGGTTTAGAAATTTATACGAATTTAGATGGCTACTTAGGTTATGTTTTAGAACAGATCTTTGAAGAAGCTACTGGTTATGCAGGATGCGAATTAATCCGACGATCCATTGGCCTAGCCCATGTAGCTGACCTTGACACAATTGAACCATATGAAAAGAAAATATCAACAAAGCAAATTGCCTTAAAACTTGGCAGAGATCTTATTGTAAATAGAAAAGCAATTAAAAACACGCAACAAATTAGAAACCGTGTTAACCAAACTGCTTTATCAGTAATTTAAAAACAAATGTTTATAAAAAACTTTTCATATTCTAATACTGGTTGAGCACATTTTTTTAAAAGGAGTTTTTTTCATACAATGTTAAACGAAAATTTTGTCATTCCTCGTTCCGTCATCTGGAAGGAAGATTATATCTCTTTATTAAACCAACAAAAGATTCCACAATTAACAGAATACCTTGAATTAAGAAACATTGAAGATGTGTGGGAAGCTATTCAATCTTTAAAAGTTCGAGGTGCTCCTGCTATCGGAATAACTGCAGCATATGGTTTAGCTCTAGCAGCATTGCAGGATCAATCAAAATCACTTGAAGAGTTTTATCAAAATTTACAAAAAAATCATGATTATCTGGCTAGCTCAAGACCAACTGCTGTAAACTTATTTTGGGCACTAGATCGACTTATGAAAAGTGTGGCAAATGCTCAAACGATAGATGAAGCAAAATCAACAATCCTTAAAGAAGCCATCTTAATTGAAAAAGAAGATGAACAGGTTTGTCAATTAATTGGTGAACATGCATTGAGCGTTTTCAAAGATGGAGACAGAATAATGACGATTTGTAATGCAGGATCCATAGCAACTGCTAAGTATGGTACAGCACTTGCTCCTTTTTACTTAGCCAAAGAGAAAAATATTAACTTAAGTGTTTACGCATGTGAAACTAGACCCGTCTTACAAGGAGCACGTTTAACTACTTGGGAGCTTATGCAAGCGGGTGTCGATGTTACACTTATAACTGATAATATGGCAGCACATACGATAAAGTCCAAGGATATTACTGCAATTATTGTTGGAGCAGACCGTATTGCAGCGAACGGTGATACAGCGAATAAAATTGGAACATTTAATCTAGCACTTTTGGCAAAATCATTTAACATACCTTTTTATGTTGCTGCACCTCTATCTACATTTGATCCCTCTATTACAGACGGAGATCAAATACCGATTGAGGAACGCAATCCAGAAGAGGTTACTCAAATTAACGGCATTCAAGTTGCTCCAAAAAATGTGAAAGTGTTTAACCCTGCTTTTGATGTTACTCCTAATGATTTAATCGCAGGTATCATAACGGAAAAAGGAATTATAACTGGAGAATATACGGTAGAGATTAAAAGATTATTCTCTATTTAATATCCATCTATATACAAAAAAGAACAAAGCCTAGTTAACACTAGTGCTTTGTTCTCAGGCTGTCGAGAAAC
>NZ_NUMC01000026.1:0-636 GCF_002577655.1 Bacillus sp. AFS040349
AAATATAATACATTTGATCAGGAACAAAAAAGAAACTGGAAAAATAAAATCGAACGTGTAGAAAATATGGAGTACGATGAGGAACTAGATGAGTTTATATGTGCAAACAAGCAACGCCTTGTATTCCAGTATGAAACCTCAAAAACTTCTGATAATGAATATGTTTCAATTAAAAGAAAGTATTCATGTTTTGAATGTGCCGGCTGCCCTTTCCAAAAAACTTGTGCCAAAGGAAAAGAACAAAAAACAATTACAATATCACTAGAAAATCAAAGGCAACGAAAAGAGATTCGTGAACGTCTTCAGAGTGAAGAAGGACGAAAATTATATAGCCAACGAAAATGTGATGTGGAAAGTGTATTTGGACAAATAAAACATAATCAGCAGTTCAGACGCTTTTCAATGCGTGGCCTCCAAAAAAATACGATTGAATGGGGGCTTCTTTGCGTTGCACATAACTGTAAAAAAATGCAGAAGGCAATAAAAAGAAATAAAGCAAAAGAGGATATTGGATGCCAATAAGGGGGAGGAATACCCCTTTTTCATTAAAAAAATCCTACTTATTTGGTTTCTATACCAAAAATAAAGAAAGGGTGCTCAAAAGGTCGTTATTTAACAACCTTTTGAGTCACCCTC
>NZ_NUMC01000027.1:0-20245 GCF_002577655.1 Bacillus sp. AFS040349
GAAGTTTTGACAATACGTGATTTTGAAGGGAGGTGAAATTATGAGCTGTTCATGCAAAAAGAAGAAATCTTGCTGTTGTCGTTCACTATGTCATGATGACTTCCACTTTGACCACTTTTTTAAACATCGTTGCGATTCTTTCCATTCTCACTTTAGACATTCTTGTTTCCCACGTTTTAGACATTCTTGCTGCTCTCGCTTTAGACATCATGACCATTGCTGCTAGATAATCTTCTTTTCATTAAACGATGTGGCATTAAATGCTGAGATTCGCTTTGCGAATTCTCGGCATTTTTTGTGTTAACTAATCCCATATTCAAAAAGAAACTCCCCTACCATATGATAGAGGAGTAACAGTAAACTATTTAATCAATCTACATCAAGACACTCTTTAAATTTCATAAAGCAAACTACATTTAGAGGAATTTCACGATCTTCTTTACCTTCTCTACATATCGTGATAGATTCACGCGACAAATCTATAAGTTTACCTTTAACTAGTTGATTGTCCAATTTCACCTCAACCTCTTTATCCAAAAGTAGAAGGAGAAAGTTATTTAGACGTATTCGGAAAAATAGTTGAATTAATTCAGGAGATGATGAAACGACCTCTCCAAAATTATAGGCTAAAGCGCGTCTAAAACATGGGTCAATATTAGTTAATTGAGGTTCTTCTATAGTTTCATGAAGAGGCTCCTCTGATTTAATAAGACAAATCTTTTCAAAAGGAATAAGGAAGAAAGTATCCTCTTGCTTCAATTGAACAAAATCCCAGCCAACGAGATTAACACACCCTTTAGGTCTTCTTGCAAGTAATTTTCTCTTCAGCAATCGTTTCTTTTTTACTGACATTCTCTTTTTTGTTGCTAATAATTCTTCTTCACAGGTTAACTTCACCTTAATAAACAGACCCATTAAACCATCAAAAGCATCTCTTCTAGCTTCTTCAGGCTGCTCACCAGATAATGCTAGGTTTAATAATAATTCATTTACTACATCAATTCTTTCTTCTAATTCACGCTGAACATCCTCTGGTAAACAAGTGGTTGGCGATGGAAACTTTGGTGTGGCTATTTTATCAGGGCAGCATTGTTCTGGAATACAAAAGTCATCGGGTGCATCCGGTGGAACGACCTCTGGACAACCGAATTCACAGCTTTCAAATTTCTCAATCACATTTTTCCCTCCTTTCGAAGTTGGGGAGGAATCCCCTTCCTCCCCTATTTCTATTCTTTTAATGTTGGCAAATGTTTTTGAAGCTCCTCATGAACACGAATGATTCCCCACATTCCTTGTTCAATGTCCCATCTGATATTTCCTGAACGGTACATATAATCACCTGGGAAGTTAAAGATCCCTCCAGCTCCACCAATGATTTCTAGATTTTCAGCTGCTCCAGCAATGATATGGCCAACAAAGGAAGTAACACGAGAATCAATATCCTTTGCATCAAATTTCCACTTATGTCCATGTAAATGGAACGTATGTGAACGTCTTCGTTCTGAAGGATTTGTTAAGCGAATTGTAATTGGATCTCCTGGATATGCTTCAAAAACAGGTGTTGAAGGATCACCGAAAACTTTAGAACTAAATAAATCACCTAAAATTGGATGTTCCCGATATCGATTGATTAAACGCTCTGTTCGATAGTTAAACCCACGTGAACCAAAATCATACGTGTCTACTTCTTCATCAGGATCAGGTTGTGGGAGGATACCGTCTATTGGATCAATAATAAGCTGATCTTTTTTATCAACGAGTCTGACTCCATCATGCATAATTAATACGAATTCTCTTGTCTCCGGTAAAAATGGGTTTTTAAGGACAACATTGGCTCAGTATTCACCTCACACAATGTGTATGGGTCATGATAGGTTGTGAACCTTGGTTCAGCAATAAATGCACCAAATGTACCAAACGAGCGATGATTACGTAAATCAGCTACATCCCACATTGCACATGTTCCATGAGCACCATCCACAAACCATCGATATGTGATTTTCTCATCTGGACCAACCGTTTGATCTGGGTTAAATCCTACCGTATCACCACTCGATGTTTTCACATCATAGTCTAGTAGACTAGTATGAAGAGATATTCTAAGTGAAGGTGGATAGAAAGCTTGCTCCTTTACTGGTGGATAAGGATGAATACCGTCTGGGAATGGAAACAGATCAAATTTTAATTTACTTGTTAGCGTGACCTCTATTAAGTCCCCTACATTTCCTCTTAAAACAAGTGGTTCAGGATTCTTTTTGCCACATAAAATATCTTCAACATCTTCTTCAAGGGCAAAAATAATACCAAATGGATCGTGATCACCAAACTTATTGTAAATAATTGGTGTTTGGAAACATACCACATCGTATTTTCTCACAGGAGCATCACAAAATGCCCTAGGTGGCATTGAACATAAAGGATCAGCCAATTCAGGTGGCTTACCTGTAACTTCAGGTAATGGCTTTGTTCTTGGTGGTGGACATGGTCGATCTGGTAGTACGATCAAATCATCAACCAGTTGATCATAAGCCCGTATTAAGCCCCAAGTTCCTAACCAAACGTCCTCTTCATCTTCAAAGGCCCATAAATAATCACCTGCTAGTGGGACTTCTGTTTCAAATGTGAATGATTCAGATATTCCTATGTGCTGTTGAGCTTGAAACATGGAATCTAAATCAGCCCGTTCCGACTTCCACTTTAGACCGTGTAGATTAAAGCTATGAGATTCTTCGTGCGCCCCTTGCAGCAAGCGGATTCGAATTGGATCACCTTCATAGGTTCTTAGAATTGGTGTGACAGGATCTCCATGAACGTATGAACTAAACGAATAGGCTGGATCACAGTCTTTTCCTAATCTAAATTGTAATGGTTCATTTTTATAATTGACCCCAAATACACCTGGATCTTCAAGTGATCCTGGGAATTCAGGTGGTTGGATAGGACAGCCATCTTTATCAAAAAGATAAGCAAAATCCTGTACAAAGAGAGATTGATCTCGATAATCAGGGATAAGTGGGTTCACAACGGTTACTTGAGTACCGTAATCCGTCTCTTCTCCTGTACGACTATCAAAAAATTTTGAAAACCTAGGCTGAATAATACCTGCACCAAAAATCCCATGCTGCTCATGTGAAGTCGCATTCAAATGATCATGGTAAAAGAATGCCTTTAATTCGGTATCAGCATACCATTCATAACGTATTGTCTGACCAGGTAGGACCGAGCTATCATAATTCCAACCTACATTTGCACCATCAGTGACTAACACATCAAATTTTACAAAATGAATGTGAAAACCCACTTCATAAGTTCTTGTTACAAGTTGGAATGCATCACCGTCAAGAATGTGAGGTAACAAATTTGTAAAATTCATTCGAATACACGAACTAGCAGGTATTTGTAAAACAAGGGGCTCAGGCTCTTTTCTACCTGCGAGTACATCATCTAAATCTTTATCTAGTACATAGAACCTCCCTTTCGGATCGTGCCAGCCTTGTCGATTATAAATAATCGGTAACTCAATAAGAGATACGTTATATTCAACAACAACAGGATTAGACAAACATGAATCAACAAATACTGCACCTGGTCTAGCATTAGGAACCGCTGCATTTTTTTCTAGTTCAGTCATTTCCCGGCCACCAACGATCCCAAGTGGAGGCCGAGGTGCTTTACATCCTACTTTACCTGGAATAAAGTTCGGGAACCCAGGATTTTCTTTTGTTGGCTGCGGTGGACAAGGTCGATCAGGTAAAGGTTGTAGCGGCGCAATTGGTACACCGTTTGGATAACACTGGCTTCCATCTTGTAGAGTGTCGAAAATACGATTAATTCCCCACATCCCTGCTTCAAAGTGTGGATATAAATGACAGTGGATAATCGCATCACCGAATGCTCCGTGAAGACTTCCGAGTCCATAAAGTGGGCTAACATCATAGTGCGATTGAGGACTAATCGCTTGTGAATCAACAATTTCTGATAATGTATTGCTTGGATCACGAAGCCATTGATGGACATGATAGTGAAAAACATGCGTTTCTTTTGAAGCACCATGAATCAATCTTATAATAGCCGGATCGCCTTTATACCCTCTTAATATCGGAGTAGCTGGATCACCAAATACCCAAGAATCATGGTGGACTTCTTCTCCTTCAAGTTCTGGACTAACAACACCTTCTTCAATTAACCTTAATCTATTTCTCAATGGTTCATATCGTAAGTTAACTCCATGAAACGATTCAGATTCCTGATTTGTAATTGGATTTAAAGGTCTGTTTCCTGTTAAGTCATTCACTTCCATTTCGTCATTAAAAAACCATGCATACTCTCTAAATGAAGGCAGAAATGGGTTGTGGATATCCGCATAAACACCACTATTTATTGGACCACCCGTGACAGGATCGGTCCACCAGGAGCCTCTTTTTTCAACGAGCAGGGCACCAAATAATCCTTGAATACTTGAACCTTCTTCTGTACTTGCAACATTACCTAAGTCTGTAAAAAAGTAGGTTCCTTCTTTAGTAGCAAAAATTTTATACAAAATTGATTCTCCACACTCAACTAATGTGTTTGGGTTAAAGCCTACATTAGCCCCATCAGATGTTAATACATCATAATCCGCTTCTTGAAAGTGCATACCTGCAGCAAAAGGTAGTTGATTTTCAAAAAGAATTTCCACTACATCCCCTTCATTTGCACGTATTGTTAGTGGCTGCACTAAATCTACAGGGGTAAACGGATTTTTACGAACGCAGTCTCTTACTTCATCTACGTTCTCTTTTAACACGTATATTCTTCCATCCGGGTTGTAGTCTCCAAAATTGTTAACAACAATTCGAATGGGTATCGCAACGACATGGTATCGCCGTATCATAGTGTCCCTCCTTTCTATTAGTCTGATAGTTCAGGAATTTCCACTCCACCTTCTTGTTCAATATAAAAAACCTCAATATTATGAATGTGAATAAACCAAGTTCGATTCTCTAACTGAGCAAAATGAGTCGCTTCAACGTCTATTAAAACCATATCCTCCATTACATCCAGGATTTCACCGACAAACATAAAGGGATACGATGGAGTAAGAATAAATGCTCGTTTCCCAATATTCTCAGTAAAATGATCCGTTATTGCTTGGTCACTAATAACATTGATCGTTGGGCCATTCGAATTTACGTTCACTTTTTAATCATCTTCCTTTCCAATTCATGTTAAATAAGTGGAAATCTCTCATCACAATCAAAATTCGGAGTAAATTGGGCAATTTTTTCAAGTGGTATCGATAATGGAGTCGGAAATTGATAAAATGGTGCATTTAATATTTTTATCGTGGCAGGACTTATCGTGACATGACCTATTTCTACCTCAACTATAGGTCCGCAGAAAATCGGACGAAATGTTTGACCTAGCAAATTTAATTGAGATGCTTCTGTTATAATTAAGACATCCTCACCAATTAACTTTTTCAGCTCTCTAAAAATTTCATCTTCAGTATTCAAATCTAATTCCTCCTTTCGACCTAATATTATATAGTATTAGAAACACGAAACATTGTTTCATATAACAACCTATATTTTGGAAAAAAAAGTTAAAAATGATAAGAAGCGCAAACTTTGTATTGAGTTAATTTTTTCTAAATCAATGTCCAATTTGCTCTTCCCGGATTTGATAATTAGTACATTATTTCTTATATCTGCGATTTGACCCGAGCGAGTTCCATCTGTTATATGAACTTTCACCCATAAACCCTTCCATGTATTTAAATTCGTACGCAAAGTCTCCTCATAAAATTGCTGAATTAATGCATCACGTTTTGAAACAGTCTGTCCAAATTCATAGAGCAATTTTCTTTTTAGATCATTATCGAAAATAAACGATTGATGGCTGTTTGAATAGTTTGGAATACCAGAAGGGATATTGGCGGAAAGAATAGACTGATATGGAAACCAAATGCGATCCTTCAAGTTAGTAATCATCACAAAATCTCTTCCTACCGCTGTTACTTTTCCAAGAGTACGAACGGCCTCCTCTCCATGTTGTGAATAAATCTCTACTTGCTGATATCGCTTCATTTTAAAGAATTTTTTTAACATCAGAGGTTTTCTTTGACTTGGAAATGCTTTAGTTATGTTAAATAAGTTTGCTTGTTCCATATACTCATTAAATATCCGTATTTCTTCTATTGATGTTGAGCCTGATGGAGATGTAATTCGTTCCCCATTTTCATATATAAGATCTTTTTTTCTCTCTTCTTTCTGTCTTTCTTCCAACAGCTTTTTCACATATTGATCATGTCGAATACCTGTTTTCAAAACTTTCACCTCCAGATAAAATTTCTATTAGTCTATGTGTCAATAAAGATCTTGCTAGTTATCTTGGTTAAACTGGGATTATACTTTCATTGCATATAACAATAGAAGGGTTGTAAGAAGATGAAGAAATAAACCAAATAGACCGAAAAAGAGGACCAGCTCTTGCTGATTATAAATTTGTGTAGGAAGGCTACAAATTGAAGGATCTAATGAAACTGCTCCTATCATCGTCCCCATTACGGCGCCTGTGCCACCACTGTAAATGCCTGCAATTAGAGTTTGCGAGTTTAATAAAGAACCTATCGTCACCCCTACAGCTACACCGATGATAAGATTCATAAAGCTGATCACAATAAAATGATTAGAGAATAAATAAAAAAGGTTGTTTGTGATCACAAGACTTACAATATTACCTCCTGTTATTGAAACGATAAACCCGAAACGATCACTAAAAAGATAGCGAGAACGAAATAAGATTCGATAACCAAATAACGAAATAAGACAGTTTGTTATTAAGATTGTCAACACAATGGCGTTCAATTTTTTCACCTATCTTAAGAAGAATTTTTTGATGAAAGAATAAGTAATCCAAATGCTCCAATAATACAGAACTCAAGAAACAGAATAAATATCGTTCCACTTGCTGCTGCACCGATCATAGGGGACATAATTCCCATCATCAATCCATTGATAAAGCCTGTTAATAACGTTTGATAATCAAAAAGCCCACCAAATAAGCTACCTATTATTAATCCTGTTATTGTTGCAACAATAGTAATTTCTAGAAAATGAAGCGGAAATTGATTAATTAGAATAACTCCCGTGCCGATCGCAATGCTACCACCAGTAACCATCGCTATGTTCATGCCTAAATGAAAACCAATTAACTTTCGTCTTTTATAAAAGTATATATACGTTAAAACTGACACAACAAGATTCATATAAATCAAAACGCCATACCATTCGGACATGTTTATCACCTCTATATTAAAATATGAATCTTATAAGAACATGTTCCTAATAGCCAAGCTTCATTTTTAAAACTCCTAAATGACATGTAACCATTTCCATGTAAAAATAGATACTCGCTTATACATTCCTCAGTAATCTTTATATCTTATATTATTAAATTCGATTCTAATACATCGAGAAAGGTTGTTTCAGCTGTATGTTCAATTACATGAAAAATGATTCATTTATAACAAGAAACATTCAGACTCCTAAAGAGATTGAAGTAAGTATTATTATTCCGTCTTACAATAAATATCCATTGAATTTAATCACTCTTTACTCTCTAGAAAAACAACACTTTGATCTTTCGAAAGTAGAGGTTTTTTTGTTAGATGATGCTTCCACAGATCAAACACCCGAACTATTAGAGAATTACCACCCCCCTTACCATTTTCACTATATTCGCTGTAAATCAAACAACGGTCGAGCAAAAGTAAGAAATTTAGGTATTCAACAAGCATGTGGAAAAGTCATTATTTTTTTAGATGCCGAAATGTACGTAGAACCAAGTTTTATTCAAAATCATTATCAATATCATCAACAAAAAAACAACTTAATTGTAACGGGTGCCATGTCCTATAACGCCTTGTATTCATGTATTTTTCCAAGCTTTAAACCAGAACAAGTGCAAGAAATTAAGGAGATGATTAAAGGCGATCCAAAGCTTTCATCTCGATCTTTAGAATATCAACACTCATTGTCAACGCCTTTTCCTTTGCTAGAAAATAGTGACTTTGATGATGGAAGCTACAAAACCTTATGCTTTGAAAAATCTTCGTGGTTTAGCTTCATATTGGAGCAATACGGCTCTAACTTAGATGGATTTTCATTTCCGTGGATGGCTTTTTTAACAGGCAATGTTTCCTTAAGAAAATCTTTGCTAGATAAAGTCGGTGGATTTGACGAGGATTTTGTGGGCTACGGCTACGAAGATTGGGAGCTTGGATACCGTCTATATGAGGCAGGTGCGGAATACTTAGCAAGTGATAAAGTGATTAGTTATCATCAAGAACATCCCATCAGCTCGGATAATTGGCAAGAAGCGATCGAGAATTATTATCTTTTTCTAACAAAACATCCTGATATCGACGTTCTTATTTTAGGAATTGAGTTAAGTCAACTAGCAAATCTATATGAGATGAATGAAGTACTTATGGAATATTATGATTTTCTGGAGAATGACCTTTATGAATTTTTATTGTTCAACAAAATGTTTATCAAGATCCTTGTAACGATTTCTTTACTGTTAAAAATAGATGTCAGGCATAAAAACATCTTGGGTGCAACAGGTTTATCTATAGAACAGAAAAATGATTTGCTCAGTGAATTGATGAAACTGAACAAATTAAATCGTTACAACAAGTTAACTAAATTAACTGAAAAGATCATCTTTACTTAACTCAATAACTTAAAGGGAGTAATACCGATGAAAGTATCTATTATTACCTGTACGATAAGAGATCAGTTCATGGACAATGTCTTTACAAATTATGAACAACAGCAATGGAATGAAAAAGAGCTAATTATCATCCTAAATAAAGATGATTTAGTTCTAAGTAAGTGGCAGAAAGAAGCCGAGAAATATCCGAATGTCCGCGTGTTTCAATTACATGAAGGAGCCACATTAGGAGACTGTCTTAATTTTGGCATTTTAAAAGCGAATTATGACTACATTGCGAAATTTGATGATGATGACTACTATGGCCCAAACTATCTCTCAAACTCCATGAGAGTATTTGAAAATGATGAAATCTTTATTCTTGGAAAAAGTTCATATTACGTTTATTTTACAAATAAAAAGGCACTAATGCTTATTCAAAACAAAGAGAACTCTTATGATGATACAGTTTCAGGAGCAACACTCATTTTTAGAAAAGAAGTTTATAACAAGGTACAGTTTCAAAAAAGAACAAGAGCTGAAGACTACTTTTTTATTGAAGATTGCAAAAAGAACGGGTATTTCAAGTCGGTTTTACCCAATTATAATGAGCCACCAATAAAAAGTAACATTCAAAAAACTAAATTAGAAACTGAAAAGAACTCTGAGAAAAAATCTCTAGACCTAAAAGAAGTCTATAAGACCATGTTAAAAAATACCCTTCAAAAATACCAAAACCCTGACTATACAAAATAAATCGGGTCCAAGTAAAATCGAGATCTTTTTAGATCTCGTTTTATATTGAAAAATAAGCTTTAGTTGAAATGCTTGAAACATAGATTCCCTGTAAAAAATATATAGTCCTTAAAGGAAAAATGAAAAGGTAAACCTAGAAAAGAAACAGATCATTGACCTGTCCCTCGTTAACTATCTTATAAGGTTAGGAGGCATTTCCCCTTCTAGTGCTTTTGCAAGATTTTCCGCTGCTAACATCGCCATTTTTTCTCTTGTTTCTTTTGTAGCGGATCCTATGTGGGGTAATGTCACTACATTAGGCAGCGTTACTAGAGGGTTATCCTTATCTATAGGTTCTTTTTCAAATACATCGAGACCCGCACGTAATATCCAATTTTGTTGTAAAGCTTTAATTAACGCTTGCTCATCAACGTTTTTCCCTCTTGATCCGTTAATAAAAATCGCCGTATTTTTCATTAATTGAAATTCCCTTTCGCCGATCATCTTTTCTGTATCAGGGGTATGTGGGATCATAAGACAAACAAAGTCAGATTGAGTAAGCAACTCATCTAACGAGCAATAAATCGCACCAAACTTCTCTTCGGCTTCTTTGTTTTTTGAACGATTGTGATATAATATCTCCATATCAAAGCCAAAATGAGCTCGTTTTGCAATAGCTTGTCCGATACTCCCCATTCCAATGATCCCTAATTTTTTATGGTGAACATCAACACCAAATAAATCTTCAT
Organism: Bacillus sp. AFS040349; assembly: GCF_002577655.1. Lineage (NCBI taxonomy): Bacteria > Bacillati > Bacillota > Bacilli > Caryophanales > Bacillaceae > Bacillus > Bacillus sp. AFS040349. Next base: position 10,182 of record NZ_NUMC01000027.1, read on the forward strand.
TTTTACTTCCATTCCATTTCCCAGATTTCACATAATGATCAAGCTCCGTCATTCTTCTAGCGGTAGCGATAAGTAAACCAAAGATTGTATCTGCTGTTGTATCGTTTAAAACTCCCGGTGTATTGGTTGCTAAAATTCCCCTATTCTTTAACTCTTCTAAGTCGAGATTATCATAGCCTACCGAAATATTAGAAATAACTTTTAAATATGGTGCATGATGTAAAAGTTCTTTATTTATTTTCATGCTGGCTCCTAGTAATCCATCCGCATAATGAAGCTCTTTCAGAAATTCATCATAATTATTTGTATGTAAATTTTTGAAATAGCTTACCTCATACTTTTCCTTTAAAATATTTATAACTTTTTCAGTAACTTCTCTATATACCACAACTTTTTTCTTCACTTTGCCACCTCTTTGGAATAAATAAGTTTTTCACACTTAAAATACTTCAAGTTTGTTTTGTAAAGTCCTTCTTTTTCAATAATTACTTATGAAAGATTGAGGGTTTTATCAACAAAGGAATCCTCCTCAGCTAACCGACTGAGAAGGATTTTCTTTTTATCAGATTTTATTAACAAATAAAAGTAGCATGAACGGGAAAACACATATAACCCAGTCTTATTTTTATTTATCAGAATCGTAATCATTATTTAAATTACTTAATTTAGGAAGTTCGTTTAGTATTAATTCATTTAACATATCTTTTAACGCTTCTTTTTTATTGCTTTTTTTCACTGCCTTACCTCCGAATTGCTCTTCTGTTTCTAAAATAGGAACCATCTCTGATGAAGTTTCATTTGTTATGACCCGCTCTTTACCAAGGTATAGTACATTTTCGATTGGTAAGAAAAATTTATTGTTAGCTGAATGGATAAGTAAACTTTCCAAATGTCCATTTTCTTCATTAAAATAGTAATCTGATATAACACCTGAGTGTTCCCCACCCCTTGTTATAACCTGAGAGCCGATTAATGGGACCATTTTATTTAAAAAAGGGATATCGTCTAGCCCAATAATTGAATTTTTCTTTTCAATCATAACCGCAGAATCTCCAACCCCTACGACGTTGTCATAAGTAAGTGCATTAAGGCTTACCTGCCAATCATCCTGTCCTATGATTAAATAATTCACTGATTTGTCTTCAGGATTAATAATCAAATCTTTAATCATTCCAAGCTGTTTACCTTCGGAAATACTAATAACTGGTAAATGCAGTAATTCTTTTGCCTTTTTCATTTATAGCCCTCCATTTTTAACAACTTACCAAAACTCTATTCAACCGATGCAATAGAGAAATATTTCTACTAAGAACACTTTATAAAGTAACTGTATTTTTATATGTCTTTCTGGGCTAAAATGTGCAACATACCCATTAATTAAAAATCATAAAAACCCTTGCTCAACACTTTTAAGCAAGGGTACATTTTTATTATAATTGTTAAATTCCTGATAGTATTTTTCTCCAACTTCCAGCATCTGAAATGTTTTCTGCCTCTTCAGATGCGTATCCTTCACAAATAAACCCCGGTACTTCTACACCATCTTGTAGCTCAACTTTCCCTATTCCCAGTGGCGCAGGAATTAACGCAGCAAAGGCACCAAATGAGGAAAGCGGCATTTCCCAGATTTCTAGTTCAATTGCCTTTCCACCTGTTGGTTTCTTAATCAATCCAGGTTTTGCAGGTTCTGTAGCTAGTTTCACAAATTGGTATTTTTCAGCTGTCACAGCTTCACGGACAAAGGTCGCACCGAATTCAAGCATTTGCTTTTCTAACGGAAAGCCTCTCATATGCAAACCACATACTGCAACTAAAGTGGTTTCTTGTTTTGCGGGCATTTTATTAACAAATGTCTCAGCAGCTCCTTCAATCAATCCTTCATTCTGAGACAATGCAAAGAATGTAATTCCAAAAGGCAGGTTTACGGCTGCTTCTCCGGCTTGCACGGCAACCGCACACAAATCTAACAAATTACAGTGATTTGTATATAGCCCCATATCACTATTTGTTTTAATCGGGTCTTCACGGACTTGATCACGAGTCCATGTTCCACCTGCAGTTGGCGTAACAAGAACAGCATCCTGTAGTAGTTTGCTATTCTTTAATTTAAATTCTTGTAACTTGTGCATGGAATGAAATACAGATGCAGCATCATGTTGTGGTTGTGAACCTGAACGAAGGACTTTTTCCGTTACCGGGAAAGTTACTTCTGGATGTTCAGTAATAAATCCGCCTAGATCAGCCCATCGTTCCGCTACAAACGGTCCATCATAAAGAATCGCCGCTGCTTCTGCAAAGAATTGATAGTCAATGTATTCAATTTGGATTTTTAATTGTTTGATTTGTTTAACAGCTCCATCCCAAGCTTTTTTATATTCCTTAGCAAAGGGACCATAAAACGTTAAATCATCTTTTGGTAAACAGATTTTCTTAGGAAGCTTAGCTTGTGGATTGGCAAGATCACGAGACCAAGGATCTTCTTGATCTAAACCTCTAGCAATCGCATCTACTTTATATGCTTCTTCTAAACTATGTGAAAAAACTGTTACACAATCAAGGCTAGCACAAGCAGGTACAACACCCTTTGTCGGCCATGCTCCTAAGCTTGGCTTTAAACCTACTAAATCATTAAGCGCAGCAGGCACACGACCAGAACCAGCTGTGTCTGTACCATCTTTTACTTTACAAACCCAAACAACAGCACCTGTAAATGGAGAAGATCGCTCTGTCTTCGATAATTGCTCGACTAATACATCTTCCCTTAGCTCCCCTTCTATCCAATCTGTCAGCCAATTCTTTTCACTATCGATTCTTTTTTCACTCACATATAAATCTCTTAACCAAAATTGCCCTAGAACAGTTGTTGTTCGATCTAAGATTAATGAATCGAAATCATTAAGCAGGCGACCAGTAGAAACAATCGTTATCTCTGCATATGTATCACCAAAGATCTGGACAGGCTTAGTTATTGATCTTTCATTATTCTCAGCCTTTTTTCTGTTCAACACCTGTTGCTTTAGTTTTTCTGTCATGTTAGGAAAGCTTTCAATTTTCCCAGAATGAAATACTGCAAAAACCTGTACATCTAAATATTTCTGAAGGAATAATAAAACATCTTTATGTTGGTCTATTTCTATAATCATTTTATTTAATATTTGAGAATATTGCTCTAAATCAGAGAGGAGTTGATATTGATTATTGATGATGAGGGAATGAATATCGTGAGTAATTTCTACAAATAGCACTTCTTTATGGAATAATATAATTGGGAATTGATGAGAATTTGCTAAATCTATTACGTTTTGTGGAATATCTTTAATATAAGTATTCATTTCAATACATAGACCTGCAGCATGACAATCGATTAATTGTCTCACAAAAGAAAAAAGTTGTTCAGGCTCTTCCTTCCAACCAAGACCAGTAGATAAAATAAGTTCGCTTCCCTTTAATAAATTACTTATTTGAATAGACTCTACAACATGAACCCATTTTATCTGATGCCCTAATCCTTTTTCACCAGCAACAATTTCAGCTTCTTCAAAGTGCTTTCTCTCTAATATTTTTTTAATTGAGATGTATGATTTCATTGGCCAACCACCTTTTCTATCATAATAACAAGTATTATAAATAGAAATATATGGAACAACCATGAAGTTGTAATATTTACTAACAATAGAAAAAACAGGACCTTGATCTATCGTCCTGTTTCATTAAAGATTATGTTGCTTTTTTTATCCATAAAAGAGTTGAAAAATATTTTCTTGCCTCTGCCATTTTAATTTGAATTTGCCTTACTTCCTTTTCACCGTCATCTCCTTTTTCAAAAGTAACAAACGCTCCACTCACATTTTCTATAACACCTACAATCTGAAATCCCTGATCTAATAAGCTATCTATTTTTTCTTTTTCTTGTAGAAATTCCTTATATTCAGACATGATTCTATATTCCTCCTGTCTACACTTTCTCTGCCGTTGGATTTGGTGAGATTGCAACATCCGTTTCAACCTCTTGCCCGACTTCAATTTTCCAATTCCTACCGACAGAGATTCCTAAATATTTCTCGTCGCTAGGATCTGTTAACTCTGCTTGTTTATATTTCTCAAACCACCAATACTTTCCTAAAAGCAAATAACTAATTGCTCCAACTGCAAATCCCACAATAAACGAGTAATTCGCGAAGATGACGGCAGCTCCTCCTCCAAGAATCCATGAAATTAAACCTGCCCAGTTTATTCCGTTTGCGTAATGGTATTGTCCATCACTTTCATATAAATCAGGTACATTTACCCGACGCTTACGAATCAAATAATAATCAGCAATTAAGATTCCAACAATTGCGGAAAGTACTCCCCCAATAATTAATAAAATTTGTGTAATAATTCCAAACAAACTCCAAGGTTGAACGATGACACCTACAATTCCTGCAACGACAACACCTGCCCAAAATGGAATTTTCGGTCCTCCAACATTTGAGAAGATTGTTGCTGCAGGTATTAAGTTAGCTGTTATATTTGTTGACCATTGAGCAAACACAATCATTAATAAAAGAATACCTAAAATAAGTCCGCTAGCTGATTGTTGTAAAGCTACAACAGGATCATAGTTTGACACAGCCACATAAGAAACGGCACCGATCATTACCATAAATGTTTGAACGATTGGATATGCAATCAAATTTCCTGCTATTTGCGCTTTATTACGCTTAAACCAATTCCGCTCATGTAAAGGCGCTTTTACAAAACGAGATAATGAAGGCATATCAGCTGTTAGCGTTCCCCAAAACCCCATATTAGACATAATAACAACGATAAATGCAGTAACTGCAGCCCCTCCTGTTACAGGACTTTCAATCCAAGACCATACTTCACGGCCCTGTTGTAATGCTTGATCTGATAAGGTGAAATACATCCATCCCGAAATAATAATGATGATAGGTGCTGCCAAGTCAGCAAAACGTTCAACAGCTTTTATCCCTAACGCTGTATTCGCCACTTGGAGAGCACCAAAAATAATGAAGCATGCAAACCAATTATCAAATCCAACCATTGTTGCCAAGATCGCGTTCATAGCAGTTGATCCAAAATATGTGTTAACTCCGAACCAGCAAGATGCGACAAAACCACGAACAATCGATGGTATATGTGTTCCCACTGTCCCAAAAGGTGCCCTCATATAAACAGGAAACGATAAACCATGTTCAACCCCAATATCACCTGTCATTGTCATTAGAAAACCAAGTGCCAAAGAAGCAATAATAGTAGCAATAACAACCCAGCCTAAGGATAAGCTTTGTACACCCGCTCCACCAATAGCGAAAGCTGCTAATACAACAGCCATCCCAACCCATATAAATGAAAAGCCAACGGCTCCAATTTTCTTTTTATCATGAGATATCGGTAATAGATCTGGAGACTTCAAGTAATTTTTTGCCATATTAATAACCTCCTAGATTTATCATTTCTTCTTGAAATACAGTTGATAGAGATTCAGGAAAGGCACAAGAGGTGAAATGTAGATTGAAAGCAATCAGCAAAAGGCCGATTGCCTTCTTTGTTATGTTTTTTTACAATGGTATCTTTATTTCCAGTTCTCGGACGGAATGTTGTCCATACTTAGCTCTCTTTATAAACTTACCTTTTCCAGCTTTACCTACAAAAAATTTGTCACGAACAACAAATTCTCCTTTAGATAAAACAGAAACAGGTTCTCCGGTTACTGCCATACCTTCAAAGGCATTATAATCGACAGCCATATGATGGGTTTCTGCAGAAATTATTCTCTCTACATTCGGATCAAAAATAACAATGTCAGCATCTGAACCTACTGCTATTGTTCCCTTTTGAGGAAATAAGCCAAATAACTTTGCAGCTCGTGTTGAGGTGATATCAACGAATTGATTTAGGGTAATTCGATCTTTTTTCACCCCCTCAGAGAATAGAATACTCATTCGATCCTCAATCATTGGACCTCCATTTGGAATCTTTGTAAAATCATTTTTGCCTAAGGATTTTTGCCCATTAAAGTCAAACGAACATTGATCTGAACCTAATGTTTGAAGCTCACCGCTTTTCAAAGCATTCCAAAGAACTTCTTGATGATGTTTCTCCCTAAGTGGTGGTGACCATACATATTTTGCCCCTTCAAAATTTGGTTTTTCTAAATACGTTTTATCTAGAACTAAATACTGTGGACATGTTTCTCCCCACACATCTACCCCTTTACTTCTTGCTTCGGCGATTTTTTCTACGGCATCCTGACATGAAACATGGACCACATATAGTTGTGAATTCGTTAACTCTGTTAATTTTGCTGCTCTGCCTGTTGCTTCACCTTCTATTTCTGGTGGTCTTGTCAGTGCATGATAGATTGGTTCAGTATTCCCTTCCGCCAATGCCTTCTTTGTCAAATAATCGATCACATCCCCATTTTCAGCATGGACCATAACTAGCGCACCAAGCTCTTTTGCTGCTTCTAATGTACGGTATAATGTTCCATCATCAGCTTGAAACACATCTTTGTATGCCATAAATACTTTGAATGATGTAATTCCTTCATCGTTTATAACACTAGTAAGTTCACTTAGCACTTCTTCATTAATTTCTCCAATCATTAGATGAAAGCTATAATCAATAACTGCTTTATCTTCTGATTTATCATGCCATGTTTTGATTGCCTTTTTTAATGGTTCTCCTTTGTTTGTTAAACAAAAATCAATAACAGTCGTAGTTCCACCAAATGCCGCTGCAATCGTGCCTGTCTCAAAGTCGTCCTTCGTCACTGTACCTCCAAATGGCATGTCAAGGTGTGTGTGGGGGTCTATTCCTCCAGGAAAGAGATATGCCCCTTTTGCGTCAATGACTTCATCTACTTCTATATGAAGATTACTTCCGATTGCGATAATCTTCTCATTTTCTATTACTATATCTGCCTGGTACGTGTCTACTGCAGTTACAATCGTTCCGTTTGTAATTAACTTTTTCAAGAGAAACACCCCATTTCATTTTACTAGGTTAACACTACTATTAGTCATAGTTGCTAATACAGATTGTCGCTCATTCCAGCTCATTGGTGGAAGCTCACTTTTCACCTCTACCATATCGATTGCCCCATCTACTGGACATACAATTGAACATAAATTACAACCTACACAATCTTCTTCTCTTACCTTTAATGAAGTCTTTCCTATCGGATCTCTTAGCAAGTCAATACATTGGTGTGATGTATCTTCACACGCAATATGACACTTATTACAATTAATGCAAGTATCATTGTTAATTCGAGCAACTACTTTATAGTTTAAATCCAAATTTCCCCATTCAGAATAATTGGTTACAGACTTTCCAACAACCTCCATGATAGAATTAAGCCCTTTATCATCTAGATAGTTTGATAGACCCTCAATCATATCTTCAACAATTCGAAAGCCATGGTGCATAGCAGCTGTACATACTTGAACTCCAGTTGCTCCCATTAGTAAAAATTCAACTGCATCCTGCCAGTTGGAAATGCCACCTATCCCTGAAATAGGGACATTAATTTTAGAATTTCTTGCACATTCTGCTACCATGTTGAGTGCAATTGGTTTAACTGCTGGCCCACAGTAGCCACCGTGCGCTCCTTTGCCACCAACATGTGGGATTGTTTTCCATGAATGAATATCCACTCCTGCTAAACTATTTATTGTGTTAATCATACTAATGGCGTCCGCTCCCCCCTGTACAGCCGCTTCAGCTGTTACAGTTATATCTGTAATATTAGGAGTGAGCTTTACAATAACTGGGGATGTGGCAACCTCCTTTACCCAAGATGTTTGCTTTTCAACTAATTCAGGGACTTGACCAGAAGCAGCACCCATCCCCCGTTCAGCCATACCGTGAGGACATCCAAAGTTTAGTTCAAATCCATCTACACCGACATCCTCTACCCTTTTTATAATTTCATGCCATTTCTCCTGTTTCGGTTCAACCATTACTGAAGCAATAATTGCATGATGGGGAAATTTCTTCTTTGTTTCGTATATTTCTTTTAAGTTCACCTCAAGTGGTCGATCAGTAATAAGCTCGATATTATTAAAACCTGCTACTCTTTGGCCATTAAAACTAACTGCTGCAAAGCGTGAAGAAGTATTAATGATCGGTTCACCTAAAGTCTTCCAAACAGCACCACCCCAACCAGCTTCAAACGCTCGTTGTACTTGGTATCCGGAATTTGTGGGAGGAGCAGAGGCCAACCAAAACGGATTGGGTGATTTAATTCCGGCAAAATTAATATGTAAATCAGCCATACTTATACCTCCTTATTACCTAAGTCATACTTTACTATGCTGTTTCAATAGCTTCACTACCTAGCTTTTGATGAAGTTCATAGGCAGCTAATTTTCCTTGTTGTGCTGCTGACACAACCATGGCCTCACCTTGACCTTTCCCAAAAATAACATCACCACAAGCGAACACTTTTGGATTAGACGTTTGCTGTGAACCATTTGCAAGAATAACTACTCCAGCCTGATGTTCAACCTCTAGGTTTTCCAGCAATTGATTATGCCTCGATTGTCCGATTGCACGTATGACTGCGTCTACTTCCATAACATACTCAGACCCTTCAATCTCTACCGGGTACCTTCTACCATCCTCACTTTTTTCAGATAACTCCATTTTGATACACTCAAGGCCAACGACTTTTCCAGTTTCATCTGAAATAATTCTTTTTGGAGCAGTTAACCAACTAAATTCAACTCCATCCTGTTTAGCAAACTCAAATTCAAAGTCATAGGCAGTCATTTCCTTAAAGGTACGACGATAAATAATTTTTACGTTTGCTGCACCTAACCTTACAGAACAGGTTGCTGCATCAATGGCTGTGTTACCAGCTCCAATAACCGCTACCTTCTTTCCAATAAGGTTTGTCGGAATCTCTGTTGATTTTGTTTCTTTAACAAAATGAATGGCATCGTAAACTCCAATAGCTTCTTCTCCTTCTATATTTAACTTCGGAACCTGTGCCATACCTGCCGCTAGAATGATAGAATCGTAAGTCCTGAGAAGCGTTTCTACAGAAACATCAGTACCGACCCTAGTGTTTGTTTTGAATTCTACATTCAGCTTTTTCACCTGATCAACTTCCCAATACGTAACTTTTTGAGGTAGACGAAAGGACACAATGCCATATGTGTTTAACCCTCCAGCCTTTTTCTCTGCCTCAAAAATGGTGACTTGATAGCCTAATCGAGCTAGCTCTCTAGCTGCTGATAGTCCTGCTGGACCACTTCCTATAATCGCTACACGTTTGCCATTTTTCTTCCCTTCTTTAAAAAGAACCTGTTCATTATGAATGGCCCAATCTGTTGCAAATCTTTGTAGATTTCCTATCATGATTGGCTTAGTAGAATAATTTAGGACACATGCCCCCTCACAAAGTTCCTCTGTTGGGCATACCCGGGCACAACTAGCGCCAACTGGATTTGATTGCATAATTGTCTTGGCAGAGCCTTTTAGATTCCCACTTGAGATTTTTTTGATAAAGGAAGGAATATCAATTCCTGTAGGACATGCCTTGATACAAGGAGCGTCATAACAGTATAAACATCGATTTGCTTCTTCCAAGGCTTCTCGATTTGAAAGTCCTTTTTCCACTTCTTCGAAATTTTGTTTTAGGTCAGTTAACGAAATTTCTTTCCTTTCTCGATTCACCTATAGTCCCCCTTATTCCCCACTTTTTCTATTATTAAGGAAGCTTTTCTTATACCGTATTTAACGTAAAAAATAGTAGTTACCCTTCACTCCTTTCTCTTTTCGTATTCATCATATAATGATTGTACTTTCTTATATTTTGTTCGACACCTTACATAATGTTAAAACGTTCTATTTGTTTCTTTTGCATTTTGTAAGATTATTTTCTTATCTTCTTACTAGGTAACTAGAAACTATCAGTTTTTTGTGAGATTTTATAACAACTTTCTATTTTTTTACTTTAAATGGATTTATAGTAAATATAGAATAAGAAGTGTTTAATAGGATTCTCCACAAAAAAAGACCGCCGATCTAAGAGAGGCCACTGAAAATCT
>NZ_NUMC01000028.1:0-91025 GCF_002577655.1 Bacillus sp. AFS040349
TCTAATTTATCAAATACATATATAATGAACAAAAAAGTGCTCGGTTAAATTATTTCGACTTTAGTATAAGGGGGACCGATAGTGGAGATACTTACATGCACAAATTCCCTATTTTAGTTTGGAGAATATAAAGATTCCTTAGATCTAGGAGGTACTATATTGAAGTATGTTTTCTTGTATCTTGCATTATTAAACATAGTGGATGGAATTCTTACTTATATAGGGTTAACCATGAACATTATTGATGAAGCAAATCCAGTTATGAAATCTTTGTTCATTATGAAACCTATGTATTTTATCGTTTTTAAGTTTACTTTATCAATTTTACTGAGTTTAATTGTATACCTATCGTTAGATATAGTTAATAATAAGGGAGTGTTTTTATTAACTACGTTTGCTGCTCTTCTGTATTCATTTGTTATGTTATTACATGGTGCATGGATTTTAGATTATTTTAGTTAATAGATAGGTATATTTTAAATGGAATATTTTACTTTTACTAAGTAGAAAAGACATAATTTAAAGCTAAAAGTAAGCTATTAATTATGCCTCATTTATCAAGATCATTCTGAAGTCTCCACTTGTTAAACTCCAAAAACTCTTTAAACTGTTCTTTAGACACACCGGATTTCATAGCATCTTGAACAAGTTTAGTCCATTCTAAGTCAAGTTCTTCGGGATCTGTTTCGTTTTGTTCATTTAAAAGTGTATTTACCGGTACACCGAGTACAGATGACACTTTCTCCAAGAACTGAACAGAAGGATTTGACTGGAGATTGCGCTCAATCGAACTTAAATATGATTTTGCAACTCCTGCTCGTTCTGCTAGTTCTGATAGTGATAGGTTTTTTTGGGTTCTATATTTTTTTATTCGTGGGCCAATCACGTCAAAGTCACCTTCCTTTAATAATGCTATTATAACATATAAAGAAGGATTTTGTTTGATATGGAGAACGGTTTTCTAAAAAAATTCTGTGAGAAAGAGTTAAGTAGTTGGATTTCCTTTTTTAATAAAGAAATCTTTTATTTCTTCTACACTTATACCAATCTCAAGTGCCTCTAAAATTAATTTGACCCATTCATGGTCAAGCTGCCTGTCTTTAATCAGGTTATGTATCGTTTCGTTATTCAACTATCTCATCCTCCTAAAATACTCTTGTATTCCAGGCAGTCCAGCCATCATAGTTTTAAACTTTAGACCTGTGACTTTGCGTCCCTATTTTTCAATAGGTTTGCCCTTGAACTGATTATATTATTACTAAAGAAATAATCTTTTTGTGCGAAAGTCCTTAGTTTATGTCTGTCTTATTAACTATTCATATTATAAAAGGGAATTTTTAGGAAGTGTGCAGAATGATGTCGATGACAAAAATTTTCTTGTGTATTTTGAGTTTTTAACATTTATGTAATATAAGATGGGTATATATGCCTGTAAATTACGTAGGGGAATTAGAAAAGTGAGTTTTTCTGAAGTTTTGTTAACAAAACTTTAATGAACATAGCTCCAAGCAAATATTCATTTTGTCGAACTATATTTTAATTTTGGAGGATATAGTAGAAGTAACTAGACACAAAAGAATGACAATCGCACTAAGATTGCCATTCTCCTTACTCTATTTAAATATCCCCTGCGGCGTCAAATAAAAAATCCCACCATTCTGAACCGAAATATTTATCTGCGGCTCATAAAGCTCCCTCAATGCTTCCTTCTCCACCTCATAACAATCAGGCTTCTCATCCATATCTTCATAAAAATGATCCAAAAGCTTTAAATCTTCATTCCATCTTTCCCTCGCTTTATCCGCCCAGGAATGATCTTGTTCATGAATAGATTGCATAATAAACTGTTCAATCCGTTTAATTCCACTTTGTGGCTTAATCAAAGGTGTCATCGTAAAACAGAGATCCGGAATCTTCGGTGTTAGCTCTAATTTCTCTAGCTTATCTTGAAAGTTTTCTACTAAAGTCCCACTAACCAAATGCAACCCAATAGAGTAAAGCTGATCCTTTTTCATATCACATTGATAGGAAACCATAATGTTAACACCAATCCAAGGGTGTAATGGGATGTTTCCACCCGGTTCTTTGACCTGCTCAAAAAGTCGGATATAGCTTCCTAAATTTGTTGTCGAACGAAAAATTTGGTGAAGGCGGGGGGCACCGAAGTGCATGACCTCGCCCTTTAGATCGCTTGGTGCTTGATTTTGATCTGTGATGAGAGTGAGCTTCATCGGGTTTGGAATACCGTTTGTTTTTTCAAGGTAATGCCAGTAGAAAGGGCGGTTCATTAATTCCTTGTCCATTTCAATGGTTAGCTGAACCGTTATGTAGCCTTGACCTTTTTCAATGATGTCACAGGAATTGGCTGTGAAGAAGCTTTCTAAATAGCTGTGAATTTGCTCTTGTTGCATGCTTTTCGCCACCTTTCAGGGAAAAATTATTTGTCGCCACTAGCTGCTTTTCTTTGTTCTTGTGAGTAATGTGCATAGTCAAGAATCGATGTTAAATTTTCCATTTTAATCTTCATTTCCCGGTCACTCTTCGAATTGACCATAATGTCTTGAATATGCTCATCAAAGTTTTTAATTTCTAGTCGAGTTAGGATTTCATCAAGATCACCGATAACTTTTTCAAACAAATTAATTTTGTCATATAAAAGGGTCAGTATATGTTCTTCAACTGTGTTTCTTGTTGCCATATTGTAGATGTTTACGTCATGTTCTTGTCCTAAACGATGGATACGTCCAATCCGTTGTTCCAGCCTCATTGGATTCCATGGTAAATCATAGTTAATAATATTATGACAGAATTGTAGGTTAATCCCTTCACCACCAGCTTCGGTTGCAATTAACACTTGAACGCGGTTTTTGAACAGTTCCTTCATCCAGTCTTTTTTCCCGCGTTTAAACCCACCGCGGAAAGGAACAGAGCTGATACCGTTTTGTTGTAAAAACCATTGTAAATAAAACTGTGTAGCACGGTATTCAGTAAAAATAATGACTTTATCATCAATTTCTTTGATTAGCTCTACTACCTTGAGAGCTTTTGAGTTTTGAGTTACACCGTCTATTGCCATCATGATATCTTTAATAACGTCATTTGGTAGAGCTGCTTCCTCTTCCTCAGGTAAATCCAGCATTTTTTTCAATGTCATATAAACGGCTTCACGACTGCTGCATGCTTCTCGTTGGAGTGTCATGATTGAAAAAGCATTTGCTGCATATTGTGAAGACGATTTTATAGCTGTTATCGTGTCATATAGGTTTTGCTCTGTTTCGGAAAACTCAATTGGAACAGTTTCTACATTTCGTTTCGGCCAGTCAATTCCGGTGTCTCCGCGACGATTACGGATCATTACTTTGTTAATGAGTTCACGTAAATGTTCATGATCTTCCAGAGAACGTTCTTTAGCGGAGAACACCTCTGTAAAATATGCTTCGTTGCCAAGGTGACCTGGTTTCAACAGGGAAACAAGATTGAAAATCTCTTCAACTCTGTTTTGAACGGGAGTAGCTGTTAAAAGTAAGCAATACTTTTTCTTCAAATTCTGAACAAATTCATAGTTTTTCGTTTTATTATTTTTAAGCTTGTGGGCCTCATCAATGATGACTAAGTCGTAATTTTGTTCATACACAATATCTCGATGTGGACTTCGTTTGGCTGTATCAATTGATGAAACAACAACATCACATGCTTCCCATACATAGCTTTTCTTTTGCTCGACTGCTGGAATAAAGAACTTTTCATTTAATTCCCGAGCCCATTGTGAAACGAGGGAGGCAGGGACTAGTATTAACACCTTTTTAACTAATCCACGAATCATATATTCTTTTAAAATTAAGCCGGCTTCAATTGTTTTACCTAAACCAACCTCATCAGCTAAAATCGCTTTTCCGTTCATTTTTTCAACAACTCTTTGAGCCACCTCTAGCTGGTGGGGGAGAGGAGTGAAGTGTGGTAGATGGTTAGGTGCTTGCAATCCCTCAAAGGTTGGTACTGCTGTATTTTTTTGAACCTCATAGGCAAGCTTATACAGCTCCCAGTTCGACCATGGTCCATCGCTATCTAGTTTTTCAAAAAAGCCTTCCTGCCAGGTTGTATCGAAGTTCGTCTTTATATTCATCGTAAAGACAGTCCTTTCATGTTGTGTGCTATATTGTAATGTTCACTATTTCATTAAGATGAAGGGATATATGAAAGATTATGACATTGATATAATGAAAACACGAACATTATGACGTAAAAAATTTTTAATGTTAAGCTAAAAAGTGATTGTCGAAACTCTTCGGTCATGGTAGGATGTTAGTAAGAAAGTTCATCATTTTCATATCTTTCAGTTAGCTTAACGCTTTCATTCTTTACTGAAATGTTAAAATGTCAAATGTCATGAATAAAGGTTTTATTAGTATAACCAACTTTACAACAAAATATGAGCGGATGAGAATAAGGGGAGAGACTATAACTTAGTATAGCGCCGAAGGAGCAAACAACTGTGAATCTCTCAGGCAAAAGAACTCTTATTTGACGCAACTCTGGAGAGTGTTTGTCATAAAGACAAACTACCAAAGGGGAAAGCCCTATGTAGGTACGAATTTGTACTACTTTTACATAAGGTAAACTTTCAGGTTAAAAGGACAGAGACTTCTATTTTAATAAATGGGAGTACTATGTCCTTTTTTTGATGCCAAATTTTAAAGGATTTGAAGGGAGCAATCCATATGACAGAGCTATATCGTACACCTTTATATGATGTGTATAAAAATTACGGTGCTAAAACGATTGATTTTGGGGGCTGGGACTTGCCAGTTCAATTTTCTTCTATTAAAGAAGAACATGAAGCTGTTCGTACAAAAGCAGGACTTTTCGATGTGTCTCACATGGGTGAGGTTGAAGTTCGTGGTGAAGATAGCTTAGCTTTTTTACAAAAAATCGCTACAAACGATGTGTCTTTGCTCAAAAATGGCGGTGCACAATATACAGCGATGTGCTATGAAGATGGCGGTACAGTTGACGATCTTCTTATTTATAAAAAAGCAGATCATAACTACCTACTTGTTATCAACGCTTCAAACATTGAAAAAGATGTGGATTGGCTTACAGCAAATACCTTCGGTGATGTTTCGATTAAAAATGTTTCCAACGACTTAGCTCTTTTAGCTCTTCAAGGACCTTTTGCTGAAAAAGTCCTTCAAACTCTTACAGACATAGATTTATCAGAAATTAAGTTTTTCAAATTTAGAGATGAAATAAATATTGCTGGTGTAAAAGCTTTAGTTTCAAGAACAGGCTACACGGGTGAAGATGGTTTCGAGCTTTACTGTGCGGCAAATGATGCTGTTACGCTTTGGGGGAAAATTTTAGAAACTGGAAAAGAAGACGGTGTGTTACCTTGTGGCCTTGGTGCACGTGATACCCTTCGCTTTGAAGCAACTCTTCCTTTATATGGCCAGGAGCTTACAAAAGATATTACACCAATTGAAGCAGGCATAGGGTTTGCGGTGAAACCTAATAAAGAAGCTGATTTTAACGGAAAAGCAGTATTAAAGGATCAAAAAGAAAACGGAGCTGCCCGCAAGCTTGTTGGAATTGAACTAATTGAAAAAGGAATTCCACGTCATGGATATGAGGTGTTTGTGAATGGCGAAGAAGTTGGTGTGGTGACAACAGGTACTCAATCACCAACATTAGGTAAAAACATAGGATTGGCTCTATTAAAAACAGAATTTACTGAACTAGGAACAGAAGTAGAAGTTCAGGTTCGTAAAAAGCGATTAAAAGCCGTTGTCGTTGCGACACCTTTTTATAAACGTCCTAAAAACTAATTTATAAAATATGACCTTAAAATGAGAGGGGTTCACACGTAATGAATCATCGTTATTTACCAATGACGGAACAAGATAAGCAGGAAATGCTTGGAGCAATTGGTGTTACTTCTGTTGAAGAGCTTTTTCAAGATATTCCTGAGAGTGTTCGTTTTCAAGGAGAATATAACATTAAAAAAGCAAAATCTGAAACAGAGCTTCTAAAAGAACTTACGAAGCTTGCAGCAAAAAATAAGGATCTACGCAGTCATGCATCATTTTTAGGTGCGGGTGTTTATGATCATTACATGCCAATAATCGTTGATCATGTAATTTCTCGTTCAGAATTTTATACTGCCTATACACCATATCAACCGGAAATTTCACAAGGGGAGCTTCAAGCTATTTTCGAATTTCAAACGATGATTTGTGAGTTAACTGGTATGGATGTTGCTAACTCTTCTATGTATGATGGAGGAACTTCATTAGCAGAAGCAGCAATGCTTGCAGCAGGTCAGACAAAGAAAAAGAAGGTGTTAGTTTCTAAGGCAGTTAACCCTGAATCACGTGATGTCATTAAAACGTATGCTGCTGGACAGTACATTGAAGTTGTGGAAGTACCTGTGACAAACGGTGTAACAGATTTAGAGGCATTACAACAGGAAATGAATGATGATGTAGCAGCTGTGATTGTGCAGTATCCAAACTTTTTTGGTCATATTGAGCCATTAAAAGACATTGAGCCAATTGCACATACTGGAAAAAGTATGTTTATCGTTTCTTCTAACCCACTTGCATTAGGAGCATTAACACCTCCTGGAGCATTTGGTGCGGATATTGTTGCGGGTGATGCACAGCCTTTCGGTATACCAACTGCATTTGGTGGCCCACACTGTGGTTATTTTGCGGTAACAAATAAGTTATTAAGAAAAGTTCCAGGTCGTCTTGTTGGGCAAACAACGGATGAAAACGGAAAACGTGGATTTGTGTTAACACTTCAAGCACGTGAACAACATATTCGTCGTGACAAAGCAACTTCTAATATTTGCTCAAACCAAGCGTTAAATGCACTTGCTGCTTCTGTAGCGATGACAGCTCTTGGTAAGCAAGGTGTGAAAGAAATGGCTATTCAAAATATCCAAAAAGCGAACTATGCGAAAAGAGCATGTATCAAAGCTGGTATTGAGGTTCCTTTCGATCAACCAATTTTTAATGAATTTGTTGTGAAATTATCAAAACCTGTATCAGAAGTTAACAAACAGCTTTTAGAAAAAGACATTATTGGTGGTTTTGATTTAGGTAGAGTTGATTCTGGGCTTGAAAATCATATGCTTATTGCAGTAACAGAGCTGCGTACTAAAGAAGAAATTGACACACTTGTGAAGGAATTGGGGGATGCTTAATGAGTAATCAAGATCAAGCATTAATTTTTGAACTAAGCAAAGAAGGTCGTATTGGATACAGCTTACCAGAGCTTGAGGTTGATGAATTATCGTTAGACGAACTCATTCCTTCTGTTTATATTCGCACAGAACAAGCTGAACTACCTGAAGTGTCTGAGCTTGATATTATGAGACATTACACAGCATTGTCAAAACGAAATCATGGTGTTGATTCAGGATTTTATCCACTAGGATCTTGTACAATGAAGTACAATCCAAAAATTAATGAAAATGTGGCGCGTATTGCTGGGCTGGCTCATATCCATCCATTACAAGACGAATCAACGGTTCAGGGGGCAATGGAATTATTATTTGACCTTCAAGAGCATTTAAAAGAAATCACAGGAATGGATGAAGTAACACTTCAACCTGCAGCAGGAGCTCACGGTGAGTGGACAGGGTTAATGATGATTCGTGCGTATCATGAAGCGAACAATGATACAAAGCGTACAAAGGTTATCGTTCCTGACTCAGCTCACGGCACAAACCCAGCATCCGCAACAGTTGCAGGCTTTGAAACGATCACAGTTAAATCAGATGAAAATGGTCTTGTTGATTTAGAGGATTTACGACGTGTTGTTGATGATCAAACGGCAGCATTAATGCTAACAAATCCGAATACACTAGGACTTTTCGAAGCACATATTTTAGAAATGGCGCAAATTGTCCATGATGCAGGTGGAAAGCTTTATTATGACGGAGCGAACTTAAATGCGGTATTAAGTAAAGCTCGTCCAGGAGATATGGGCTTTGATGTTGTTCACTTGAACCTTCATAAAACATTCACAGGTCCACACGGTGGTGGCGGTCCTGGATCTGGTCCTGTTGGGGTAAAGGAAGATTTAATTCCTTATCTTCCAAAACCAGTGCTAGTGAAAACAGAAGAAGGCTATCATTTTGATTACAATCGTCCAGAGTCAATCGGACGAGTAAAACCATTCTACGGAAACTTTGTCATTAATGTTCGTGCGTATACCTACATTCGTACAATGGGCCCTGATGGCTTAAAAGCTGTAACAGAATATGCGGTGTTAAATGCAAACTATATGATGCGTCGCTTAGCACCATATTATGATCTTCCATTTAATCAGCATTGTAAACACGAGTTTGTTCTTTCTGGAAAGCGTCAGAAAAAGCTTGGTGTTCGTACACTTGATATTGCGAAGAGATTATTGGATTTCGGTTACCATCCACCAACAATTTACTTCCCATTAAACGTGGAGGAGTGTATCATGATTGAACCAACTGAAACAGAATCAAAAGAAACACTTGATTCCTTTATTGATGCGATGATTCAAATTGCGAAAGAAGCAGAAGAAACACCTGAAATTGTTCAGGAAGCACCACATACAACAGTTGTTAAACGCTTAGATGAAACAACAGCTGCGAGAAAACCGATTTTAAAATATCAACGTGCATAATAAAAAACTGGCTTGCCAAAGATGGTAAGTCAGTTTTTTATCGTTTTCATGACATTAGATCTTGTTTGCAAATTCTGATAATCTTTTCGAAAGTTGCTCAATCTCTTCTATTAATGAAGAAACTTCCTGCATCGATGTTGCTTGGTCGTTTCCAATTGAGGCGATTGTTTGTATGGACTCCCCCATCTTAGTTGTAACACCCTGAATTTGAGAAGTTATTTGATTTACTTTTTGAGTGGAAGAGACTGTCTCCTTTGAGAATTTTCTAATTTCGTTAGCGACAACTTCAAAACCTTTGCCTTTTTCCCCAGCTCGTGCTGCTTCAATTGCTGCATTCAAACCGAGTAAATTTGTCTGATCAGCTACCTTTTTAATCATAGATAAAACAACATCTGTTTCTTTTACATCACTTGATGCTTGCTGTGATTGTAAAAGGAGTTGTTGAGATAGAGATGCTAACGAGTTTGATCCGTCCACTACCATGTTTACACTTTCTTTAGCTTGTGATAAAGAGCCAGCTATTTGCTTAATAATTGCTCTTAGTTCTCTCTCTCTACGTAATTGAATGGCGATTCCGCCGATTACTTGATTATTTTGATCATGTAGAGGTAGAGCTGTTCCTGTAAATTCAAATCCATAAAATTCAGCAGGTACCTCAGCTTGTAGTTTTTTATTTTGACGAATGGCGACAGAAAGAGGTTCGTCAGGATTAATTTTTTGTCCAATTTTTATTTGAAGGTTGATATTCTCGCCTGGAAAATAAGCAACAAATTCATGCAAATTACAAATAGCAATAGATAGATCAGCTGGCACTGCTGCTTTTAAAATTGGCACTAACTTAATGACCGTGTCTAAAGAATCAATTTTGTTAAACATAAATTTTTCTCCATTTCTTTTTGTGACTACATTTTTCATGGTGTCTAGAGAGGGTAAACAGAAAGCAGAATGTGTTATTTCAAAAAAATTCATATGATTTTGTATATAAAGGATAAATAACTTAGTAAATTTACCAAAAAACTTGAAAAAAGACAAACATAATTTCCAGTTTTCGACCTTTTATTTAGGTTATAATCACTCATCTTCTAGTATTTATTATTTTTTCATGTTCATGTTCATAAAGATTCATCATTTCATGTTGAAAACAACCAAAACCCCCAACATTATGACTAGTTTTTAGAACCTTTGTCGAGAGGGAGGAATTTACTAGGGATTTAGTAGAACTAGTTAGATAAGAAAAAATAGACAAAGGTTGGTGTTTAGGTTGGCAGCAAAGTATATAACTATATCTAAGGCGTCTTCGCTTGTAGGAGAAAAGGTGTTTATTTTAAAGCAATGGGAAGAAGAGTATTCAGAATTTATTACAATCAAGAGAGATGATAAAAACGCTAGGCTGTTTACAGCAGAAAATATTGAGTTTTTCCAAAAGGTAAAAGCGTTTAAGGAAAGTAATATGGATACACAAACCATTAAACAGCTTTTCCAAAGTCAAAGAACAACGAGTACATCTTCAGTACAAGAAGGAAATGATGTTACCGAATTACATGAAACACTATCAAAAATTACGTCATTTATTGAATCACAGGAAGTTCAAAACATGTTAAAGCTTGACGAACGTCTTGAAAAGCTAGAAAAAAATGTGGTTTCATCTGTTAGCGAGAAAATTACTGAAACAGCAAAATTACAAACAGAAGTGGCAAGATTTGAGTTCTCTGATGTTCAGGATATGATTACAAGCTTAGCGGTCACTGCTGAAGCGGAAAGGGCATCATATAAAGAAGAAATTGAAGTTGAACGGGAGCTTGCTCAAAAGAAAACAGATGAGCGTGAGGAACGATTTTTAACGTTTGTGAAGGAGCATCAATACAGATCAGAACGAATGAAACAGGAGCAGAAATCAGGATTAGGTTTCTTGAAACAAATATTAAGTTTTGCAAGATAATGATGAAAAGGCCGCAAAATTATGCGGCCTATTTAATAGGTAAGAAAGTATAAAATTTTGTACGTAGTTTTAGTGTCTAGCTCCAGCGCCTAGCCCCTCGAGGTCATAAGCCAATTTGGAATATAAGGCAAAGAACGCCTTCTATTCCAAATCGTCTTATTGCCCGAGGCTGACCAAGGCGCTTGCGCTTTTCTTATATGTATCATTAAGATTCATCTGGTACGACTTTTTTAGTGATTTTAATTCTCTTTAGTTTATTATCCTCAACGTTCATTACTTCAAAATGAAGGTGATGGTATTCATAAGTTTCTCCTTCATCTGGAAAACGTCCCATTTCTTTTAGTAGAAACCCTGTAAGGATATCTTCTTGCTCAGGAATTTTCGTTTTAAACACTTCATTTAAACGTCGCAATGCAAGTTTACCATTACAAATAATATGATAATCGGTTAATTCTTCAATTAGTATTTCTTCATCCTGATCGGTTTCATCTTTTATTTCTTGTCCGATCATCGCTTCAATAATATCCTCATGACTTAAAATACCTTTTGTTCCGCCGTATTCATCAAGAACAATCGCTAAATGTCTTCGTTTTTTTAACATTAATTTAAAGACCTTTTCGATTGAGTGAAATTCGAATACAAAAAGAGGATCATCATCAATAAAATCTTCTAAATTTTTATGTGGTTCTAATGACCAAGATAGAAGTGACTTTGAATGAAGCACACCTACAATATTGTCCATGCTTTCTTTATAAACAGGATAGCGAGTATGACTTCCTTCTAAGACGATTTCACGTGCTTCTTCAAAGGTTGAACCTGATGAGATTCCTTGTATTTCTGTTCGAGGGACTTTAAGAGCATCTCGAACATCCAGGTCATAAAAGTCAATTGCTCCTTTAATTCGCTGTTCTTCATCCGTTTGTAGAATTCCTTCTGATGTAGCGATATTTACCATCGTAATAAGTTCTTCTCTTGAGATTGATGCAGTTTTTTCTTCATCGTTTGAAAGTTTGTTAATGACGGTTCTCGTAAATCTTGATAGAAGGAAAATCAATGGCTTAAACAAAAACAGGATAATTCTTATGACTGGGAAAACTGTATAAGCAATTTTATCTGCAAATGTAGCGGCAATTGATTTTGGTAATACCTCTGCAAAGATGATTAAAACAACGGTTAACACTGTAGTCGCAATCCCAACACTAATTCCATATTCAAGTGCAATAATGGTCACAAGAGTTGGAAGCATAATGTTAGCAATGTTATTACCGATTAGTATCCCGGTAATTAACTCATCAGGCTTCGAAACAAGTTCGAGTAATTTTTGCGATTTCTTATCATTATTTTCTGCTCGGCTCTTTAATTTCATTTTATTAACAGCTGTTAATGCAGTTTCACTTCCTGATAAGAAAAAAGACATAAATAGAAAAAACGCTATAGCTATAAGCAAAATGTTATTCCTCCAACAAATTGAAACTAAAATTTTTCACCTTTACTTATCTTATCGATTTTAGCAGAAAAAGTCGATTATTCTGCAAGGAATTATATGAAAAAAATTATTGTTCTTCTATTATATAAAGTTCTTCAAATTGACCCTCTTCATTCACACTATAGCGAACCTTTAACTCAGTAGTAGGAAATGAGAGAATTCTTTCGTAGTATTCTTCACCATTCTCAGTTGTGAGATGAGATTCAAGTCCTTCGTATGTAGCCGACTTACTTGCGTATGTTAAATACTCTGCTAGCGATAAGTTGCCATATTGGTCTTCAAAGAAACCTTCCCAACGTGTACTCCATTCATCTAAGTTATGCTGAATATTTTGCTCAGTTAAGTTTGGTGCAAGCCTAATAATTGTCTGATATGAGCCCTCTCGTATAAGTGAGGCTACTTGAAAGCCTGGATCGTTTAGATGGAACCCACTATAGTTATTTTTACTTTCAAGGAATGAGCTGACCTTTTCTTTCGTCAATTCAGTTGAAAACCAATAATAAGGATAGCTATACATGTTCGTATCATTTCTTATCGGTAAAAATATCTGTCCTGTTTCATTAACGTCAAAATATGTTTCTGTTTGCTGAAAGCCAAAGACTCCATCTTGAGGATGAACAGGTTCCGCTAAATAAAAGAACACATCATTTCCTTCGTTATTAACCATTATTGTAACAGCAGGCTGTGGAATGTCGCTTTCCCAATTCAAAAGCGAGATAGACTCTTGCTGAGAATTTCGGTAATAAGTGACGTCATTAATGGTTGATTTATGTAGTTTGTAAATAAAGTCTACGTTTTTCATTTCATGCTTTCCGCTATTAGTTGGAGCTACAATACCGACTGTACCCGTTCCTGATATTTTATCAGGTTCATCTTTCAATGAAGGAAGCGATAATTCTATTTTTATTTTTTCATCGTTAAGCCATTCATATGTTGGAAACGTGTCGTCTAGAATATATCCATTTGCAGACCTGAAGGAAAGTCCTTCAAATGTTTGTTTTTCTGAGAAGTCTAGAAACATAAGATATTCACCTTTGGCTAAATTTGCACCAAGTAATGGTAAGGAGAATAGAACGAAATAGCAGGCAAGTAGGAATGGTAGATGAATTTTACCGTTTAATTCCTTTGTTGCTTCTTCTTCTCCCTTTTCATATAAACGTCCCATAACGGTAAGTATGGCAGCTGAGCTTATAAAAGAATAAACAATGAGTATTATGATGTAGATTGCAGATTTCGGTAGCGTTTGTAAAGACAATGTGAGCAAAAACGTAATAAACATGAGTAAAAGAGCAAACCTCAGTAAAAACCAAAAATGTTGCTGTACTAAATTTTTAGATTCACCAAGTGCCTCTGTGATTCCACAATCCTCTAAAACAACGACGTAAGGAGTGAGGATATACGGAATAGTAAGAAGAAATAAAACAATAACAAATGGACCGATTAATGAACCTAATAATGTTAATACGAGCATGATGATTGCGAAAAGGATATGTAGTAGAAAAAATCGTTTGAAATAATATCGCCCTTCATGAAAAATCATTGTTTCTTCTTCAGTAAGTACTGACTTTAAACTGCCTAAATAACCACTTATAAAAAAGCTTTTGATGACAAAAAAAGCAGCTGTGATGATAAGGGATAAGGCTACGTTATAATCTAGTGTGGCATGAATAAATCCTGCTGGCACTTTTAAATCACTAATCTGAGGTATCCAAATTGGGTATGTTCCAGTAGGTTGAAAAGGTTGGATAGGGTTCCCGATCGTAATTTCAAATGAATCAAAAATAGTAAATCCCCACAATGCTCCTGTCGTTACAAGGAGAGTTAACAATACATCTAAAAAAATTGGGATAAGAACAATCTTTGGTTGCCGAAACAGAAAGGATAAACTATCGATAAATTTCAAATCATCACTCCTCCATAGGAAATAAATAAAAAAGAAGCAGACTGACACTCACATCCCAAACGTGGTTTAGGTATGCGCGTTGCTAGTCGCTTCTTGTAGGATTCATCTCTTATTTCTTTTTAACTTTACCTGTCCAGTTTTTATAACCACCCTTTAAGCAGTTTAAGTCGTTATAACCTTTACGTTTCAGCATTTGTGCTGCACGACCACTACGAACTGTGTTTTGGCAGTATAAGTAGACTGGCTTATCAGAACGTATTTCTTTTAAGCGTTGACGTAACTGAGAAAGTGGGATATTTCTAGCTCCAAGAATATGTCCACCTTCAAATTCATTCGGCTCACGTACGTCGATTAATTGTGCTTTACGATAGCCTGCACGAAAATCTTCTTCAGGTAATTGCTTCATTATTTTACGTTGGTAGAAAAAGTTAAAAGCAGTGTACGCAATTAGAGCGGCTGCTAAAATAATTAATAAAATAGTTGTTGTCAATGTTCTCGACCCCTTTAATTTAGTGTGATCTTTGTTTGTAAGCTCATAAGAACTCTTATAAGACTTCTATTATTATATAAGAGCTTGTCTGAAATGTCATCAGGTTACATGCATTATTATTTTCTTCTTTAAAAAGTTCTGCTAGACTAAAAAAGTAAAATTAATGAACAAAGAGGGTTACAACATGATAAAAGAAGTTTGGAGATACATTGATTCTGGTAATTGTTCACCAGCATATAATATGGCTTTGGATGAAGCACTTTTAGAATGGCATAGTGAAGGAAAGATTCCTCCAACAATACGATTTTATGGTTGGAATCCGGCAACTCTTTCAATTGGATATTTTCAAAAGGTAGAAAAAGAAATTGATTTAGAAGCTGTAAAAAAATATGGCTTAGGATTTGTAAGGAGACCAACTGGTGGACGAGGAGTGCTACACGACCAGGAACTTACATATAGTGTCATTGTTTCAGAGGAGCATCCTGAAATGCCTAAAACTGTAACAGAGGCTTACAGGGTAATATCTGAAGGAATACTAGAAGGCTTTAAAAACCTTGGTCTTGATGCATATTTTGCTATACCACGTACAGATGAAGAAAAGGCTGGCTTGAAATCACCACGATCGGCTGTTTGCTTTGATGCACCATCATGGTATGAGCTTGTTGTAGAAGGGCGTAAAGTTGCAGGAAGTGCACAAACACGTCAAAAAGGTGTAATTCTTCAGCATGGATCGATCCTACTAGATCTTGATGAGGATATGTTATTTGACTTATTCAAGTATCCTAATGATCGTGTGAAAGAGAGAATGCAACGTGCTTTTAAAAACAAAGCAGTGGCGACAAATGAGCTTCGAGATGAACCAGTTACAATTGATGAGGCGAAAAAGGCATTTAAAGAAGGCTTTGAAAAGGGCCTTGATATAGAGCTTGAGCCTTATACATTAACAAGTGAAGAAGAAGCTTATGTAAATGAAATAGCTAAGAATAAGTATGAAAGTGATGAGTGGAATTTTAAAAGGTAAATGATCATGAGGCGTAATCTTATAAGATTGCGTCCTTTATTGTGGTTTCGAAAACCCCTGGCTATGCCGGGGGTTCTAAAGAGCTTCAAGCGTGGTATTAAAAAAACCTCACTTCACATGGTAGGATAAAATTGGTTTCCCGACCACTTTATCTCGCCATAGAAGGAGGTATGCCCTTTGAAGGACATGAATAGTTTAGCACACACAACATGGAATTGTAAGTACCACATTGTGTTTGCACCAAAGTACAGAAGACAAATTATTTATGGAAAATACAAAAAGAGTATTGGACAGATCATCCGGGATTTGTGTGAACGAAAGGGTGTTGTCATTCATGAAGCCAATGCTTGTCCCGACCACATTCATATGTTAGTAAGTATCCCACCAAAATTAAGCGTGTCTCAATTCATGGGTTACTTGAAAGGAAAGAGCAGTCTCATGATTTTCGATAGGCATGCGAATTTAAAGTATCGATATGGAAATCGGAAATTTTGGTGCCGTGGCTTCTATGTTGATACAGTAGGCCGAAATAAAAAGCAAATACAAGAATACATTAGAAATCAGCTGGTAGAAGACTACCGAGCTGACCAGTTAACATTGTTCGAAGAGTTTGATCCGTTCACAGGAGAAAAAAATAAAAAGAAATAGAGAAATTCTTTAGAATTGGTGAGTGAATGTGGTGCAAAAGGGAAACCTTTCAGTGGGCCTTTAAGGCCAAGGCCGGTAAGAGAGGCTTTCAGCCGCAGAGCAAACCACCAGTTCACACTGGTGGTTTTGATTATTTTAGAAAAAGTCAGACTTGTAGAACTTTGACGAAAAGTAATTTTTTAAAACAAAAATTAATAAAAGCCTGATATGGCAACATTTTCCGACACAAAACACCTTGCAAGTGACAAAATTCTTCAAAAATCCCCTTTTTTACTCATAAATCATTATAAACCTTTCATTTGCTTTCTTTTTTAATAAGTTATCAATTTGACAAAATGAAAAATAGTTGACCTAAAAACTATATGTAGTATTGTTTGTGAGAAAGTAGACACTATATATTGAATAATGCATTTGAATATGATAAATTTAATCAGGAGATTTACTAGAAAGATAGAGGAGTTGGTACAATGACAGTTGTTACTGAGCAGAAGATGAGCTTAGATGTGGAGAAGCTTAATAAAGATATCAGTGCATTCCCACAAGTTCATCCTATTACAAAAGATATGAAGTTAACTCATAAGGGTGTTTCAAGACTAGTTATGCTAGATCGTTACACATTTAAAGATACGGAAAAAATCACGTTATCTGAAGGGGACTTCGTTGTCTTAACAATTAAAGAAGACCCTAAATTTCCAGCGAGAGGACTTGGGTATATCAAGTCGATTGATTGGGAAGCAAAAATGGCAAGTGTTCTAGTCGAAGAGGAGTATAAACACTCATTAGACAAGCCTGAGGAAGTGGAAACAGGAATCGTGAAACGCTCGTTAGACGTCATTGAAAAACCACTTGAAATCTTTTACGAACAAATTGCAAAAAGAAATGCAACGGGATTAGCATCAGTTGAAACAACGGAGGAAAAACGTCAAGAATGGTTTGAAAAGTTCTATCAAGAGCTTGTGAACCTAAACTTTATTCCAGCCGGCCGTGTTCTTTATGGAGCTGGCGCGGAAACAGAAGTAACATACTTTAACTGTTACGTAATGCCATTTGTGAAAGATTCACGTGAAGGAATCTCAGAGCATCGTAAGCAAGTAATGGAAATCATGAGCCGCGGTGGTGGAGTAGGAACAAATGGTTCAACACTTCGCCCACGTAATACACTTGCAAAAGGTGTTAACGGTAAATCATCTGGTTCTGTTTCATGGTTAGATGATATTGCTAAGTTGACTCAT
The DNA here is from genome assembly GCF_002577655.1 of Bacillus sp. AFS040349. NCBI lineage: Bacteria > Bacillati > Bacillota > Bacilli > Caryophanales > Bacillaceae > Bacillus > Bacillus sp. AFS040349. The sequence continues at coordinate 17,384 of NZ_NUMC01000028.1, forward strand.
CTTGTTGAGCAAGGTGGATCAAGACGAGGTAGAGTACAATAACGCGTGCCTCGTCTATAAAAAACCTCGTGAATTGCTGGAAACTCTTTATGGTTTAAGTTATTAATTACTTCTAGAGATCTTCATAATTGAAAGGTAATTAACTAGAGGTGATTTAAAAATGATAAAACCATATGATGCATCTGAATTTCAAAAATGTAAAATATGTCATTTTCAACTATCTCATAACAAACAAGGAAGTTCACGTCACATCTAAAGAAACATGGTCTTACATTAAATGAATACCTTTTAAAACACTATTACCAAGACAATGACTTGAAATGTGCATATGAGTTATGTCGAAGGCTTGTAACATTAAGAAGAGGGAAGCCTAACAAGTTTTGTAGTATTTCATGTGGTGCTATAGGAAAACCATTAGTTTGCCAAACATGAGGTAAGAAGTTTGAGGCTAAACATAGAGGTACCAAAACCTGTAGTCAAATATGTGCACGAAAGTTAAAATCACAAAAGCTTGCTAATTGGCATCATTCAATGAGCAATGAACAAAAGCAGGAACATTTTAGGACTATAATTAATAAAACAGCAAAAACTAGAAAGTTAAATAAAACTCCTTCTTGGAATAGTGGTAAAACTGGGATTTATAGTAAAGAGACCATAGATAAGATTCGTGCATCTATATTGAAACAAATGGAAAATCAAGTCTTTAAAAAAACAACAATTGAAAGGTTAATGGAGGAGTATTTAAAGAGACTCAATATAAAATACAAATACTCTTTTGTTTTGAAAGGCAGACAATTTGATTTTCTTTTAATAGAGCATAAATTAATTATAGAATGTGATGGTGACTACTGGCATGCAAATCCAAAATTTTATCCTGAACCTATGCAGTGGCAAATACAGAGGATAAAAATAGATATTGAAAAAAATGAGATTGCCTTAAAAAACGGATTTCAAATAGTCCGTTTTTGGGAAGATGACATATTAAATAATTTTGATAATGTAAAATGCATCATACATGACTTACTGGCTACAACGTAACTGGAAACGGTAAGCGTGAATGCTTAAAAACAGTAAGTGGATAAAGACAATCAGCAGCCAAGCTCCTATTATGGAGAAGGTTCAACGACCATCGAAAACACGTCATACATGGCGAAAGTGAGTAGAGTAGGGATTAAGTGATCCCGAAGTGCGAGGGCACTCAGATAGAGTGTAAGATATGGTCTGAACTCTAAGGTGACTTAGAGAGTTGATCTAACGAATCAACGTAACATTTTTATAAGGCGCAAATGATCATGCTGGCAGACTGGCATCCAGACATCATAGAATTCATTATCTCAAAAATGCAAAACCCAAGAATTTTACGTTACCTAATTGAAAACACAAACGATGAAGCGATTAAAAAATACGCTCAAGATAAATTAAAATTCACACCACTAACACAACAAGAAATTGATATGTATCAAGGAATTGTGAACTACAAGCAAATTCCGGGCACAGGTGGATTTAGTGAAAAGATTATTAAAGACGCAGAGTTAAAACTACGTACTGGCGGCACTTACAGTGTTCATAATTCAGAGTTTTTAACAGGAGCAAATATTTCTATTACACTAACGAAAGACTTTATGGACGCTGTAGAAAATGATGCCGAATATGAGCTTCGATTCCCAGATGTAGAGAGCTACACTCAGCAAGAAATGAACGAATACAATGAAAACTGGCACAAAGTTGGGGATGTACGTGAATGGGCAGGTCTTGGCTACAAAGTTCGTACGTACCGCAAAATTAAAGCAAAAGAGCTTTGGAACTTAATTAATATTTGTGCAACTTATTCAGCAGAGCCAGGTATTTTCTTTATAGATAATGCAAACGACATGACAAATGCTAAAGCATATGGTCAACAAGTTGTTGCGACAAATCCGTGTGGTAAAGTGGCTTAGTTTGCCTCACGTTAAAAACTGCGGAATAAAGCGGGAAGGCTGAGATGCTAATCCGAACCGAAGGCTGAATGTAAAGATTTAGTCAGGGGCAACGCATAGACGGTGAACCTCAGAATGAGAATATAATCCGTCCACGAGGCCGCAGCATGACACACTTAGTTTTATATTTATATCATTATAAAAATGGTATTGGGGTGATTTGCATGAATAGAGGGTATGCTGGATTTTATAAGAACTATTATCTTAGGAGTTCTTATGAATACGCCTATGCAAAATATCTCGATTTTCACAAAATACCATGGAGTTATGAAGACCATTCCTATGATATAGGATATAAAACTTATAAACCTGATTTCTTTTTCTACGATCAAAATGGAAAACTTGAGAAGATAGTCGAAATTAAGTCCAGAAATGAAAATGTATTAATTGAGGCCAGAAAGGCATTAGATTGTATTAAGGCAATATATAACGTCGATTTTGAGCTTATTACCTATAAACATCTGTTAGAATTATATAAACCTTTACCTTTTTCTTTAACATCCACAATAGACGAATGGATAAAATCTGAAAAAACGACCATTAATAAAACTGCACATGGTAAGCTTAACGCTCACTATAACTTAAAACATAGTGAAAATGCCAAGAAGAAAATAGGGGAACACACTAGAAAGTTGTGGGCCTCTGAAAGTCTCGCAAAGAAGAAAATGCTAGAAGGATTAAAGAAAAGTGGAATGAAAAAAGGATATATTCGAGTTGCGAGAGTACAAAGAAAATGTATTGAATGTAATAAAGAATATGAGGTGTTATCTACTTCACCTAAGAAATATTGTAGTAGAACATGCTCAGGAAACTCCGCTATCCGAAATGCAACAGTTCAATACATGGAAAAACGAGAATCTATCCACAAAGGTATAAGGGATTATGTTATAAGATGGTCAATCGACAATAAGGATATAGTTTTAGGAACACCCCTTAATAAAATTAAAACTACTATTTCTCAATTAATACACGATATCCAAAGTAAGTTTGGAGTGAAGGACATCAGAGTCATCTCAAAAGCTGTTTTTGGGGAAGACCGTGGAAGAAAAGAATTGATTAGGTTTATGAAAAAAGTGTGTAATGAAAAGATATGCTGAACTTGCGGGAATAAAACCGTAAGAACTATCGGATAAAAAGCCGATAGGATAACAAAAACTGGAACAACCACTCGCACCATATTCCGTTTGTAACTTAGCAGCTGTAAACCTAGCGGAAATGGCAAATAAAGAAACAAAAACAGTTGACTTCGAAAAGCTTAGAAAAACAGTTGAAGTTGGCGTTAGAATGCAAGATAACGTAATCGATGCAACTCCATACTTCTTACCAGAAAACAAACATCAAGCTCTAGGTGAGCGTCGTGTCGGTCTTGGTGTAATGGGTCTTCATGACTTACTAATCTATTGTGAAACAGAGTACGGTTCTGAAGAAGGTAATCAGTTAGTAGATAAAGTATTTGAAACGATTGCTACTACTGCATACCGTGCATCTATTGAACTTGCTAAAGAAAAGGGAAGCTTCCCATTCTTAGCTGGTGAACAAGAAGTAGAAACAAATCGTTTAAGAGAAGCATTCACACAAACAGGCTTTATGAGCAAAATGCCTGAAGATATTCGTGAAGGTGTAAAAGAATACGGAATTCGTAATTCACATCTATTAACTGTTGCTCCTACGGGATCCACAGGAACAATGGTTGGCGTCGCAACAGGCCTTGAGCCTTACTTCTCATTCTCTTACTTCCGTAGCGGGCGTTTAGGGAAGTTCATTGAAGTAAAAGCGGATATCGTTCAAGAATATTTAGATCAACATCCAGAAGCAGATGCGAATAACCTACCATCATGGTTCGTATCAGCAATGGAATTAGCACCGGAAGCACATGCTGACGTACAATGTGTTATCCAACGTTGGATTGATAGTTCAATCAGTAAAACTGTAAATGCTCCTAAAGGTTACACAGTTGAGCAAGTTGAAAAAGTGTATGAGCGTTTATATAAAGGTGGAGCAAAAGGCGGTACTGTTTATGTAGATGGTAGCCGTGACACACAAGTTTTAACATTAAAAGCAGAAGAAAATACGTTTGATGATAGTGACGAAGAAGTTGTTCCGAAAGAAAAAGGGAAAGTAGTACTTGTAGATACTATAAATGACCTTCGTTCAACAGACGTTACAATTGGTAATGAAGTAGGAAACACTTGCCCGGTTTGTCGTGAAGGTACGGTTGAAGATTTAGGCGGCTGTAACACATGTACGAGCTGTGGAGCACAATTGAAGTGCGGGTTATAATATGAACTTTTAAAAAGGATCTGACCATGTCAGGTCCTTTTTATATGAGGATGAGTGAAATTCATCATGTCGAAAAATGGTGAATTTTATCTAATCGAAGATACTATCCCAATAATCGTAGATAAATCTCAGGAATCGTAGATAAAATGGACAAAATCGAAGATAAACTCCTCATAATCGAAGATAAAAGAACCTGGCAACAGATTTTAATGTCATTTCATTTAAATCCACTACCTGAAAATGCCATAGAAATGAGCAATCAAGTTATTTTCTCATGGAGAATTTGTTCTATACTAGGATCACTCATGAAATTGGGAGTGCTTTCCTAATATTCCTTGTCATTACCTTTAAACTCATGTAAAATTGTAATGATTTCGTTAAAAAAGATCGGCAATTCTGGAGGGGACTACATGCCAACACCTAGTATGGAAGATTATATCGAACAAATATATTTACTTATTGAAGATAAAGGATATGCACGTGTTTCTGATATTGCAGAAGCATTGGCTGTTCATCCCTCCTCCGTCACAAAAATGGTTCAGAAATTAGATAAAGATGAGTATTTAATTTATGAGAAATATCGCGGACTCGTGTTAACGAATAAAGGGAAGAAAACAGGAAAACGACTAGTTTATCGCCATGAGCTGCTAGAGCAGTTTTTAACTATTATCGGCGTTGATCAAGATAAGATATATAATGATGTTGAAGGTATTGAGCATCATCTAAGTTGGAATGCAATCGATCGAATTGGAGATCTTGTTCAATATTTTGAAGAAAAAGAAGAGAGAATTCAATCACTACGGAATATCCAAAAAAATAATGAAGAGTAAGAAAAAGCGGTGAATGATAGTTAATCTACATTCACCGCTTTTTTGTTTGTCCAAAAAGATACTTGGTATAAAAAGTAACCAACTCCTTGTCTGTGTAAAGAAACATTGTAATGATAAGAAAGGTAAAATCATTATTAATGTAGTGGGATATTATTTTAATTATTATCCTGAGAAAGAATTAGAAGCTTTTTTAAAAAAAAGGTGGCGCGAGGGTGTGATCCTTTTTCTGCAATATCCCTTAATGTGTTTAACTCTTTAACGCAAGCTAGCAGTAAAGGTTTAAAGTGGTGATATCGAAATATGTCGAAAGAAAGTTCTTTCGATACGACAAAAAGCGACAATATTAGAATATTTTTTATGTGATAATATTCACTACTTTCATTATATTTTAATAATTTAAAATTTTAACAAGATAATTGGTAGGTGATCAAATGAGTAAAGAACCTATACTTCAAATAAGAGATTTAAAGGTATCCTTTCGTTCTGAAAAAAAGCTGGTCCCAGCAGTTGATGGAATAAGTTTCGAGTTAAATAAAGGCGAAATCTTAGGGATTGTTGGAGAGTCGGGAAGTGGAAAGAGTGTTACATCATTGTCAACAATGGGATTAATACCTAGCCCTCCTGGTGTGATTGAGCATGGTGAAATATTATTTGAAGGTAAAGACTTAACAAAATTTAGTGAAAAAGAAATGCGAGGCATCCGAGGGAATCAGATATCGATGATCTTCCAGGAGCCTATGACTTCATTAAACCCATTGTTTACAATAGGCAATCAATTAATTGAAGCTTTAAAGTTACATACAAATCTAGCGAAAAAAGAGGCAAGACTGCGTGCAGTTGAATTGCTTAAGTTAGTTGGAATACCAAGAGCAGATGAAATCGTTAATGATTATCCACATCAACTCTCCGGGGGGATGAGGCAAAGGGTAATGATTGCGATGGCGATGGCCTGTAATCCGCAAGTCTTAATCGCGGACGAACCTACAACTGCTCTAGATGTTACGATACAAGCCCAAATTCTATCTCTTATGAAAGATTTAAATGAAAGAATGAATACATCAATCATTTTTATTACTCATGACTTAGGAGTAGTGGCAGAAGTATGTGATAGGGTAATTGTTATGTATTCCGGTCAAATTGTCGAACAAGGTGACGTAAAAACAATCTTGAAAAATCCTAAACATCCATACACAAAGGGATTAATTAAATCGGTCCCTGATATTCGAGGGAAAAAAGATCGGTTATACAGTATACCTGGTAATGTTCCACGACCTGGAAGTATTATAAACGGATGTCGTTTTGCAGCAAGATGTGAGGAAATGTTTGGTCAATGCCAAGAAGAAACACCTCAACTATATAAAATGGAAAAAGAAGATCATAATGTTCGATGCTTTTTGCATAGTGGAAAGGAGGAAGTAGAGAAAAATGACAGAGTTACTTCTTCAAGTTAACGGGTTAAAAAAGTATTTCCCTATAAATGGTGGATTACTTGGCAAAAAGCAAGGTGAAGTGAAAGCGGTTGATGATTTATCTTTCTTCGTTAAAAAGGGCGAAACATTAGGAATCGTAGGTGAAAGTGGTTGTGGGAAATCTACAACAGGCCGATTGCTTATGAGATTAATAGAAGCTAGTGACGGAAGCATCATTTTTGAAGATAAAGATCTTAGGAACCTGTCTAAAACAGAATTAAGAAAAACACGAAGAGACATACAAATGGTTTTCCAGGATCCTTATGCTTCTTTAAATCCGAGACATTCTATTGAAAAAATTTTAGAAGAGCCCCTTATTGTACATGGAATTGGTTCAAAAGAAGAGAGAAAGAAACGAGTTCAAGAGATGTTAGAAATCGTTGGCTTGAGCAGCTACCATGCAAGAAGGTATCCACATCAATTTAGTGGTGGACAACGTCAAAGGATTGGTATTGCGAAAGCGCTTATGACAAAGCCTAAATTAATTATCGCCGATGAGCCGGTGTCAGCATTGGACGTATCCATACAAGCCCAGGTACTAAACTTAATGAAAGATATACAAAATGAGTTTCAACTTACCTATATCTTTATTGCTCATGACCTTGGTGTTGTTCGTCATATTAGTGACCGAGTGGGTGTTATGTATTTAGGTAGATTAATAGAGTTATCTGATAGTGAGGAACTTTATACGAACCCGATGCATCCTTATACAAAGGCACTATTATCTGCTGTACCTATCGCAGATCCAGAAAATAATCGTGAGAAAATTACGATTACTGGTGAAATACCAAGTCCATCGAATCCTCCTGCAGGATGCGCCTTTCATACAAGATGCTCAGAATGTATGGACATTTGTAAAACAACTCGACCAGAATATAAAAATATAAATGGTCATTTTGTTGCATGTCATTTATACAATGACTAACATGCAGCATTTATGATAAATAAAAAAAATGGGGGTAAGAAAGCGAATGAAAAACAAATCACTCAAGCTGCTACTTATTTCACTATTAGCGATTAGTATGCTTCTAGTTGGATGTAGTGGTAACTCAAACGAAAAAGCTGGTGGCGAAGGACAGTCTTCTAGCGAAGGAGAGAAAAAGGATACTTTAGTTTTTGGACGTGGGGGAGATTCGACATCTCTTGATCCAATTACAACAACTGAAGGTGAAACATTTAAAGTAACTGAAAACATTTTTGAAACCTTAGTTGAATATGGAGAGCAAGATACAACACTTCACCCAGGACTTGCAGAGTCATGGGAAGTTTCAGAAGATGCTCTTACATACACATTAAAGCTACGTCAAGGTGTTAAATTCCATGACGGTACAGATTTTAATGCAGAAGCAGTTGTTTTTAACTTTGAACGTTGGATGAATGGAAATGCAGATGATTTCCCTTACTACACAATGTTTGGTGGATTTAATGGTGAAGAAGGGCATGTTATTGAATCTGTTACAGCTGTTGATGATTACACAGTTGAATTTGTTCTAAACCGCCCACAAGCTCCATTCTTAAAGAACTTAGCAATGTCTCCATTCGGAATTGCTAGTCCGAAGGCTATCGAGGAGTCTGGTGACAAATTTAGAGAAAATCCAGTTGGTACGGGTCCATTTAAATTTGTAGAGTGGAAACAAAATGATCGTATTGTACTTGAAAAGAATGATGATTACTGGTTAGAAGGTTTTCCTAAGTTAAAGCAAGTTATTTTCCGTGTTATTCCTGAAAACTCTGCAAGATTAAATGCTTTAACAAATGGTGAGATCGACCTTATGGATGGATTAAATAATTCAGATGAAGCAACAATTACAGGTAATGATCAGCTTCAATTAATTGAACGTCCATCAATGAACACTGGATACTTAGGATTTACAGTAAATCGTCCTCCATTTGATAATAAACTTGTACGTCAAGCATTAAATCATGCAATTGACAAAGAAGCCATTATCGAAGCATTTTATGGTGGGAAAGCAGAAGTTGCAAAAAACCCAATGCCACCTTCTGTTGAAGGATATAATGATGAGATTGAAGCATATCCTTATGATTTAGAAAAAGCAAAAGAACTATTAGCTGAAGCAGGCTATGCTGATGGATTTGAAATGGATCTTTGGGCTATGCCAGTAGCACGTCCTTACATGCCTGAAGGAATGAAGGTAGCAGAGGTTATCCAAGCATCATTTGCTGAGATTGGCGTTACAGCTGAAATTCAATCAGTAGACTGGGCAACTTACTTAGATAAAGCTGCTAAAGGTGAGTTCGACGCGTACATGTTAGGTTGGACTGGTGATAATGGAGATCCAGATAACTTCTTATACACGCTTTTAGACAAAGATAGTATTGGAAGTAACAACTATTCTTATTACAGCAATGATGAGCTTCATGATGTATTAATTAAAGCTCAAACTGAAACTGATCAAAATACAAGAAATGATTTATACAAACAAGCTCAAGAAATCATTCATGATGATGCACCATGGGTTCCATTGGTTCACTCAACACCGTTATTAGCGGGAACTAGTGATTTAGTAAATTATTTACCACATCCAACTGGTTCTGAGGCATTAACGAAAGTTGAATTTAAATAATCATGTAAAGAAAGGGGAGCTTTGTCTCCCCTTTTGTTAAGCAAAATATTGATAGTTTCTACAAAAAGAGGTGAGCAATATGTTTTCTTATACAGTCCGTCGTGTTTTTTCACTTATACCCGTATTGTTTGGAATGACATTAGTTGTGTTTGCAATCATACGTGCTATACCAGGTGATCCAGCGCAGGTTATTCTTGGACAAAAGGCTACGAAAGAGGCCATTGCTACATTAACGACAGAACTAGGATTAGATAAACCATGGTATATCCAATATGTGGATTATATAAAAGCACTTTTGACAGGAGATCTTGGAACCTCACTTAGAACAAGAGGTCCAATTAATGAGGAAATTTGGCCGTACTTAGCTGCAACGATTGAACTAACAATTGTGGCAATGATAATCGCTATATTTATAGGGGTAAATGCAGGTATTATTAGTGCATGGTTCTCAAATTCATGGTTTGATTATTTAGCTATGATCTTGGCGTTAGTTGGTGTATCAATGCCAATTTTCTGGCTTGGTTTAATGGAGCAATGGGCGTTTTCGATAGAGTTGGGTTGGTTGCCTTCAACAGGAAGAGAAGATGTTAGGAACCCGATAACCGCCATAACGAATATTTATATGATCGATACCTTATTACAAGGCAGGACAGATCAATTTGTTCAGGTACTACAGCACATTATCCTTCCGAGTTTGGCATTAGCTACAATACCGATGGCGATCATTGCAAGAATGACTCGTTCTACGATGTTGGAAGTAATGAAATCGGATTATATTCGTACAGCTAGAGCAAAGGGTCTAAGAATGTTCTGGGTTGTTTATAAACATGCTTTAAAAAATGCTATTATTCCAGTTTTAACTGTAATCGGTTTGCAAACAGGTTTGTTATTAGGTGGAGCGATTTTAACAGAAACGATTTTCGGTTGGCCTGGAATTGGTCGTTATTTATACGATGCAATCGGTTATCGTGACTATCCAGTAATACAATCAGGGATCTTAGTTATTGCAGCTATTTTTATCTTAATCAATTTAATCGTCGACTTATTATATGCTGTCGTTGATCCACGTATAAAATATCATCAATAATAAGAATGGGGGGATAAATCGTGGCAGAGTTAGCAAAAAACACTCCAAATCCTTTAAATACAGCTGTAGAGGAAGAAGTAACACCACCTTGGAAAGAGGCGTGGAGATCCTTCTGTAAAAACAAATTGGCACTAGTTGGCCTTGGAATTGTTATCTTTTTTATCATTCTGGCCATACTTGCGCCTGTTATTGCTCCTTATGGCTTTAAGGAACAGGAATTGTCAAAACGACTGTTAGCACCATCAAGTGAGCATTGGTTTGGAACAGATGATTTTGGGCGTGATATTCTCTCGAGAATTCTCTATGGTGCTCGAATTTCACTATGGGTTGGTTTCTTTTCTGTGTTAGGTTCTGCAATTTTTGGTACACTTTTAGGAATTATTGCAGGCTATTATGGACGCTGGGTAGATTCAATTATTTCGAGAATTTTTGATATTATGCTTGCTTTCCCTAGTATTTTATTAGCAATAGCTGTAGTGGCTATCCTTGGACCATCTTTACAAAATGCTTTAATTGCAATTGCTATTATAAATATTCCTAACTTTGGTCGTCTTGTTCGATCAAAGGTTTTGAGTGTTAAACAAGAAGAGTATATTATGGCAGCAAGAGCAGTAGGTATGAAGGATAATAGAATTCTATTTAGACATATATTGCCGAATAGTATGACACCGATCATTGTACAAGCAACACTAGCTATAGCAACTGCTATCATTGAAGCAGCGGCTCTAGGTTTCCTTGGATTAGGAGCACAAGCACCAAATCCGGAGTGGGGAAAAATGTTGTCAGATTCTAAGCAGTACCTTGTACAAGCGCCTTGGACGCTTTTCTTTCCTGGATTGGCGATCATGTTAACCGTTTTAGGATTTAATTTAATGGGTGATGGTTTAAGAGATGTTCTTGATCCAAAAATGAAACAATAATATTTAGAAAAAATCCCTTTTGTTGAAAAGGGTTTTTTCTTTGTGTTCATATTTTGAAGCTAGTTATTTTAAAAGGGTTGTCTCTAGATTTCTGTACATTGAGTTAATGATGACCCCTAAATCATGATTGATGGTCTATTTTCATTTGCCCGCTCTTACACTATAAGAGGGAAGGGGAGAGGCCGATTGAAAATTGATGGAGTTTTCTCAGGTGGTGGTATTAAAGGGTTTGCTCTCATTGGTGCCTATCAGGTAATTGAAAAAAGGGGTTATCAGTTTAAAAGACTTGCTGGTACGAGTGCAGGTTCTATTATTTCTGCTTTTATTATTGCAGGATATACAAGTGATGAAATATTAAAGATAATGGATGAAGTAGATTTGAAAATGTTTTTAGATGAACGAAAATTTCTTCTGCCTTTACCATTTACAAAATGGCTCTCATTATATTGGAATCTAGGGTTATATCGAGGCAATAAATTAGAGGAATGGCTATGTCAGAAATTAAGGGACAGAGGTATTTCTACGTTTGCTGATATAGCACCAGGGAGTTTAAGAGTTATCGCTTCTGATTTAACTAATGGAAGGTTGATGGTCATACCTGATGATCTCCATCAATACGGTATTAATCCACAATCCTTTTCAGTGGCAAAGGCCGTGCGCATGAGCTGTAGCTTACCTTATTTTTTCGAACCTGTTAAGTTGAATACTTCTAAGGGAGCTACTATTTTTGTAGATGGAGGAGTTCTTAGTAATTTTCCAATTTGGCTATATTATCACCAAGATAAGCCGTATAAAACAAGGCCTATTCTTGGCATAAAGCTTAGTTATAGTGAAAAAGAGCGACCAAAAAAGAAGATTAATAATGCTATTGATTTATTTGGAGCATTATTTGAAACAATGAAGGAAGCACATGATGGGCGGCATATTTCAAGACGACATGAAAAAGATATTGTGTTTATCCCTGTTGAAGACATTGTAACAACAGAATTTGAATTAAATGAACAAAAAAAACTAGCCCTTATAGAGCTAGGTAGAAACAGAACCGACGAATTTCTAAAGAAGTGGTCTTTTTAGAAAAACGCTCTGTTTTTCTTTTTGCCTTTTTTTCCTTCAATGACAGTTAAATGTGAAGGAGTTTGTTTTTTCTTTTTGATTGCAGAGGATTTTCTTGCTTTTTTAGCTTGTGAAATGTTTTTGACATTAGAAGACTTAGTGCTACGGTCGTCAAAACGTCTTTTAGATTGCTTTGCAGCTTTCATATAAGAGGAATGTTCTCTGCCCATTCTTCTTCTTGAAAATAATCGATAAACAAGATAGATTAAACCAGCAATAGCAGCATAGATGGCGATTTGTTTCAAAAGCCATACAGGATCAGATACTAAGGTTGTAATAAAACCAATAACCCCTAAAGAGATAACAATCATGACAATCCAATTCACACGACGATTCATTTGACCACCTCCAAGAAAAGATACCAATCAAAGTAGATTACGATTAAACAATTTGTTCTGTAGATGTTTCTGTCTCTTTTTCCATCCGAATTAATTCGTTAAAGCTTGCAATCGCAACTTCAACTTGATCGTTTGTAGGTTCCTTCGTTGTTAACAGCTGTAACCAGAGTCCTGGGTATCCTAAATAGCGTAACACTGGTATTTCACGAACCTTATTCGTTAGCTGTAACACCTCGAAGGAAATACCTAATACAACAGGAATCAAGGCTAGTCTGTTCACGATTCGCAGCCATAGAGGGTCAGTCGGAACAAGAGTGTAAACAAACACACCAACAATCACAGTAAATAAAATAAAGCTACTACCACATCTGTAATGCAACCTGGATTGACCTTGGACATTTTCTACTGTTAATTCCAAGTTGTTTTCATAAGTATTAATTACTTTATGCTCTGCCCCGTGGTATTGAAACACCCTCCTAATTAAAGGTGTAAAAGATATAGCATATATATATGCTAGTAGTAACATAAGTTTGAAAGCGCCTTCTAAGAGAATTTGCCCGAAATCTGATGGTATAAGGGGGCGGAAAAATTCTGCTAAAAAAACGGGTAGAAGAGTAAAAATGACTTTTCCGAAGAAAAATGAAAGTACCCCGACCGCTGCAATTCCCAGCCACATCGTAAGCTTTGAGTCATTCTTTTTCTCAGCTAACATTTTTTCATCATTTTCAGGATCTACTTCAAAACGTTCAGTAGCAAAATTTAGATGCTTTGAACCATTTGCACTTGCTTCAATAATGGCAATAATACCTCTTAAAAAGGGTATTTTTTTAAGTTTTGATAAAACAGATTGATTTTTTCTAGGTAAATGAAAATAATCAATTGAGTTATCGTTTCGACGAATTGCTGTTACATAATGATGCTTACCACCAAACATAACACCCTCGACAACAGCTTGCCCACCATATGCAGGCTTGTTTTGATTTGACATATGACACCAACCTATCTATTCCTAATTCTTAATTAAAGTAAACAACGCCTAATACAATGTTTAGCTATTATCTCTATAATACAGAATTTAAAAGGAAACCTCTAGAGCGATGTTTAGAAATGAACAATATGATTGCGACTTTCTTATTCTGTTCATGGTTGGATATTTTGTCAAAATAAAAACTTAGCCCCCATGTCATCTTCGTTAGTGTAACCAATTGCTTGGAAAACATTCCTTTATTTACATTATACCCATGCTTTTTCCTGCTAGACATGGAATTTCCATTTTATTAGAAAATAATCTCGGGCTATGCCACACATCTAGTTAATTAGTTAAACTTTGAAAAATTTTTTGTGCAACTACACCCTTAACATAGCTTTTTAAATTTCTTTAATAAAAACTGTATTTCTAAAAACATGGACAATCAAAAATTGGACATAGTAATAATGGAGGTGTTGGAAAATGGCGGATAAAAAGAAAAAAAATGAAGATGAACAAAAAATGAAAGATAATCCTAAATTAGAACAGAACAAGAAAGAAGAACCAATGTCACCGATCGGAAAAACGATATCTACAGGTTTTGTTGGAGGAGTATTTTGGAGCTTGTTAGCATATTTTTCTTATATTTTAAATTTTACGGAAATTAGTCCAAACTTAATTCTTCAGCCATTCGCATTAGGAGATTGGAAGGATGGAACTTTAGGGCATCTAATAAGTATCGTTATCCTCGGCCTTGTTTCTATCGGAGTGGCATTAGCTTATTTTGCAATATTGAAACGATTTAAATCCATGTGGATTGGTGTTGCATTTGGTGGAGCCTTATGGGCTTTAGTTTTCTTTGTATTAAATCCAATCTTTCCTAATTTGGATACAGTTTTTGAACTACCTCGAGGAACTATTGTTACTACATTATGTCTCTATATTCTATATGGTGCATTTGTTGGTTACTCGATTTCATTTGATTACAATGAATTCCAAGCGAATCCTGAAAGCTGAAGGAAACATTAGTAGAGATATGTTTAGATATGGTAGAATGTTCATGTGATGAACATTCTTTTTTTATACTATTATGTTAGAGCTTAGTTGTTGATTGCAGAAGGAAGTGTATCCTTTGCGATATTAACAGACTAGTTTTAACTTAAGGATTAACTGTGAGGTGTAAGGGAGTCATGAAGGTTTTAGTTATTAATGGTCCAAACCTGAACAGGCTTGGATTAAGAGAACCTGAAATATACGGTTCAAAAACATTAACAGATCTTGAGAAAGACCTTTTAACATTTGGTGAAAAAGTTAGTTGTGAAGTTACATGTTTTCAATCAAATCATGAAGGTGATTTAATTGATGCGATTCATGAAGCGAGTGAGCAATATCATGGTATTGTTATAAACCCTGGTGCTTTTACACATTATAGTTATGCAATACGTGATGCGATTGCGAGCATCTCTATACCAGTCATTGAAGTACATATCTCAAATATTCATGCAAGAGAGGAATTCAGACATACATCTGTAACAGCACCGGTTACAGTTGGGCAAATTATTGGACTCGGCTTTAAAGGATATGAGCTGGCGATATTAGCATTAAAAGAACGAATTGGAGGCTAAAATATGAAACTTGAAAAAATTCGTCAACGTTTTAAAGAATTATCAATTGACGGTCTTTTAATAACGAGCAGTTATAATAGAAGATATATGACTGGTTTTACCGGTACGGCTGGTGTGGTAGTCATTTCAGGAGACAAAGCAGTTTTTATAACAGACTTCCGTTATACAGAACAAGCAGCAAAGGAAGTTGAAGGCTTTGAAATTGTTCAGCATACTGGTCCAATTATTGAGGAGGTAGCAAATCAAGTTGAAAAGCTTGGTATAAAACGACTTGGTTTTGAACAAGATTCTTTAACTTATCAATTATTTTCTTCGTACAAAGAAGCATTAAAGAGCAGTGAATTTATTCCAGTTTCAGGTGCTGTGGAAAAGTTACGCTTGATTAAGTCACCAGCAGAGATTAAGATATTAAAGGAAGCTGCTGAAATAGCGGACGCGGCTTATAAGCACATTTTAACTTACATAAAACCAGGGTTAAAAGAAATTGACGTGGCAAATGAGCTTGAATTTTTTATGAGAAAAAACGGAGCAGTTTCATCATCTTTTGACATCATTGTAGCCTCAGGTTATCGCTCGGCTTTACCTCATGGTGTAGCGAGTGAAAAGGAAATTGAAAAAGGTGATTTTGTAACACTTGACTTTGGTGCATACTACAAAGGATACTGTTCAGATATTACTAGAACGTTTGCAGTAGGTGAACCAAGTGATGAGCTTAAGAAAATCTATTCGATTGTTCTAGAGGCTCAATTACGAGGCATGAGCGGCATTAAGCCAGGTTTAACTGGTAAACAAGCAGATGCCTTAACACGTGATTACATAAAAGAGCAAGGATATGGGGAGTACTTTGGGCATTCTACCGGACATGGTCTTGGTATGGAGGTTCATGAAGGTCCAGCCCTATCCTTTAAATCGGATACAATTCTTGAGCAAGGGATGGTTGTCACGGTTGAACCGGGTATCTATGTAGCTGGCCTTGGTGGAGTAAGAATTGAGGATGATACAGTAATCACGGAAAAAGGAAATGAGTCTTTAACTCATTCACCGAAAGATCTTATTATTTTATAATAGTATAAAATTTTGTGATAAGTTTTGGTGTCTAGCTCCAGCGCTTTTCTTATAGAGAATGATGTAAATAATCGTTTACCATTCCTTATTTATATATCACTAGGAGGATTTTTTAAATGATTTCAGTAAATGATTTTCGCACAGGTTTAACAATCGAGGTAGACAACGGCATTTGGCGTGTAATGGATTTCCAACACGTAAAACCTGGAAAAGGAGCAGCGTTTGTTCGCTCAAAATTACGTAACTTACGTACAGGTGCTGTTCAAGAAAAAACATTCCGTGCGGGTGAAAAAGTAGCAAAAGCGCAAATTGAAACACGCAGAATGCAATATTTATATGCAAATGGTGACCAACATGCGTTTATGGATACAGAAACATATGATCAAATTGAATTAAACTCATCTCAAATTGAGTATGAATTAAAGTTTCTTAAAGAAAATATGGAAGTTCAAATTGTGATGTTTGGTACAGAAACTCTAGGGGTGGAATTACCAAATTCAGTTGAACTAGAAGTAACAGAAACAGAACCTGGTATTAAAGGAGACACTGCTTCTGGTGGAACTAAACCAGCTACTCTAGAAACTGGTTTAACAGTTCAAGTTCCATTCTTTATCAACCAAGGTGATCGTTTAATCATTAACACAACTGAAGCTTCTTATGTTTCACGTGCATAATTAAGATAATAGTTGGAAAAAGATTGCAGCGTATGCTAACGGTTACGTAATCTATCGAAAACATTAAAAATGCAATGCAAAATGACCTTCAAATTGAATTTTAATTTGGAGGTCATTTTTGTTGATTTAAAGGGATTTCAATAACTATTTTGGGAGAATTTGTAGTGCAATTTGGATATTAAAATGTGGGCATACAATAAGTGTAACTCAGCAAAATACATTTCATTTTTTAAATTGCAAATTGATAAACGGAAGATATAGGTTAGGCTTGAATGTTGGAGTTCAATGTTATTATAAAAATTAAACGGAAAAATTCCGTCTAAATCGGCAAATGCCCATATTTCGTTTAAAATAAGGGGAGATTTTCCGCTTATTTTAGCCAAATCTCTTGTTTTTGCCTTATCTAGAGCAGTTAACCGGAATATCTCCGCTTATTCTTGCTTTTTAAGCTTCCCAATACACAATAACAGGAAATTCTCCGCTTATTCTCATCATACCTTCTCAAAGAAGAAACGAAATACAAAGAATTAATAATTTTTAAAAATAGCAAGATGAAACCCTTGCTATTTTTAATGTTTTTACAAATTGCTCTTCATTTTATAGTGCAAAGAGATTACCTTTTGGTTTGCATTTTCCTATGCAAATTGACGTTTTGTGATAGAAAACGGAACCCTTTAAGCGTAGGCATCTCTTTTTTTATCGTTTAGGAATTTATAAATTTGCATTAATTGTGGATAACGTCTCGACATCCTGCTCCAGTGCCTAGCCCCTCGAGGGTCATAAGCCAATTTAGAATATAAGACAAAGAACACCTTCTATTCTATATCACCTTATACTTGTCGGGCCTGAACGAGGCACTTGTCCTCTTATTCTGAATCAAGAAAATTCGGGTGGTGCCTGGCACCGCCCGAATTTTTTTCTGTCTAATTTTTCGCTTTGCAGCATATGTTGTACAAACTGTGTTTTAGGAGGACAACATGAAACGAATATTCTCTCATATTGATTCTACTGTTATGACAATGGCTGGACTGAGGTTTTTATCTGCTTCAATTGAACTTACAGCTGCGATATTAATGCTTCTCTTTAATGATGTAAAGAAGGCTGTTACGATCAATTCTTTGTTAGCAATTGTAGGTCCAGTCATTTTTATTGTAACAATGACGATTGGAATCTTTCACATTGCTGATCAATTATCTTATGCCAAATTATTATTTATCGGTCTTGGGGTGTTCTTTATCTTATTTGGAATTTATAAGTGAACGCGTCTACTTCCTACAAAACATTATGTAAATAAGTAATGATTATGGTCAAGCCTGCATACATTAGAGTAACGAATAGGTTAATAGGAGGAAGCGAAATGAAGGAAATGATAGAAATGCTTCCGGAATCGATTAGCAAAGAACTTGTGAAACTTCACCCTGCAAGTCTGTCTCGAATAGAAGAAATCCGAATACGTGTTATGAAAAGAGTTGAAGTGATTATTGCTGGAAAGCCTGTCTTTCTTTCTTATAACACAACCTATGAGGATTCAATCAATCTATTAAATGAGCTAAGTCATTATTCCATTTACACATTAGAGGATGAATTAAAAAAGGGTTATATAACCGTCCGAGGAGGACATCGAGTCGGTTTATCTGGACGAGTCATTACAGAAAATGGACGAGTCAAAGCCATTCGTGATGTAACATCGTTTAATATCCGAATTGCAAAAGAAAAGATAGGTATCGCTGAGAAATACATTCCCTATCTTTATCAACAAAAATGGTTGAATACATTAATTATTGGCCCTCCTCAAACAGGAAAAACGACTCTATTAAGAGATTTCGCTCGCTTAATTAGTAATGGGTATCAACAAATTGAATCAAAAAAAGTAGGAATTGTTGATGAAAGATCGGAAATTGCCGGGTGTGTAAAGGGTGTTCCGCAGCATCAATTAGGTGAACGTGTGGATGTTCTTGATGCTTGTCCAAAGGCTGAGGGAATGATGATGATGATCAGGTCAATGAGTCCTGACGTGTTGGTTGTTGATGAAATTGGTACGTTAGAGGATGCAGAAGCTGTAATGGAGGCTGTTCATGCGGGTGTTCAATTATTTGTAACGGTACATGGATATCGTGCAAGTGAGTTGTTGAATCGGCCAAGCTTAAAAGCGTTATTCGAAGCCAACGTCTTTGATCGTTATGTAGAGCTGACTAGAAGGGATGGCCCAGGAACGGTTCAACAAATAGTAAACAATCATGGTCAACACTTACTAAAAAAGGAAGTGTTGCATAAATGATTAAATGGGTAGGTGCGATCCTCATTGTCATTGCAACAACCTGGGTGGGTTTTGAAGCGGCAAAGCACTTGAGTCAAAGAACGAGGCAACTAAGGCAGCTTAAGGTTGCTTTACAATCACTGGAAGCAGAAATTATGTATGGTCATACCTCTCTTATTGTTGCGTCCCAAAATATCTCAAAGCAGCTGCCTAAGCCGTTATCATGGTTTTTTGAGCAGTTTGCTAAGAAGTTGGTTAAGGGTCATACGAGTGTCAAAGGGGCTTGGGAGGAAAGTCTGCAGGAAATTTGGCGTTTTACAGCGTTTAAGCAAGGAGAGTACGAAGTCCTAAAGCAATTTGGGGAAACTTTAGGACAGCATGATCGTGTTTCACAGCAGAAGCATATAAAGTTAGCGCTCTCTCATTTAGAAAGGGAAGAAGCAGATGCTATTGACCGTCAAAATCGCTATGAAAAAATGGTGAAAAGCTTGGGTGTTTTATCAGGATTATTATTAGTCATTTTATTGATGTAGAAGTGGAAGGGAGTCGTCTTTAGGTGGGCGTAGATATTAACACGATCTTTCAAATTGCCGGGATAGGAATCGTCGTTGCATTTCTCCACACAATTTTAGATCAAATGGGAAAAAAAGAATACGCACAATGGGTTACACTCATTGGCTTTATTTATATCTTATTCATGGTTGCATCCATTGTAGATGATCTATTCAAGAAGATAAAATCTGTCTTTCTTTTCCAAGGGTAAGGGGGGCGGCAACTATCGAAATTATACAAATCGTAGGACTTGGGCTAATTGCTACCTTTCTCGCACTTATCGTAAAAGAACAAAAGCCGACCTTCGCTTTTATGCTTGTTGTGTTTGTCGGCTGTGTTATTTTTCTATTTTTAATAGATCAAGTGTATGAAATCGTCCGTATGGTAGAACGTATTGCATTTAATGCAAATGTGAATCTCATTTATGTGGAAACCATTTTAAAAATCATTGGAATTGCTTATATCGCAGAATTTGGTGCACAGATAACCAAAGATGCTGGACAAGGTGCCATCGCTTCTAAGATTGAATTGGGCGGGAAGATTCTTATTTTAACAATGGCGATTCCAATTCTAACTGTCATTATTGAAACAGTCCTTGGGATGATACCTGGAACTTAAATTTATTGACGTATAAGGTTAAAATGCCCTGAAAATCCATCTCTGACCACTCAACAATATGAAACAACCACGAATCAACTAGCAATCACTACAATTATTATTCTATTTGACATGTTTAAGTGGAGGTGTGTGAATGAGAGCATTTCTTTATATCTTACTTTTTCTTTCTATTTTTCTTGCGATCCCAATAAGTGTACAAGCCTCCACGACAACATCTCAAGAAACGGAAAATCCGGAAATGGAATTGAACGCAGAAACATTTGTAAATGAACAAGTTGAGAAACTTGATGTCACCGATATTAAAACCTATTGGGATGCGGTGATGACGGAATACGGGGGGTTTTTACCAGAAAGTCAGAAAGGAAGCTTACTTCAATTTTTAAGTGGAGAAAAAGAGCTTTCCTTTCAAGAATGGATGAAGGCATTTCTCAAGTTTTTGTTTCATGAATTAATTGCAAATGGAAAGCTGCTAGGCACATTAATATTATTAACCATTTTTAGTATGCTGCTTCAGTTGCTGCAAAATGCTTTTAATCAAAGTACCGTTAGTAAGGTTGCTTATGCTTTGGTATACATGGTGTTAATTATAATTGCGCTCAACAGTTTTCATGTTGCGATTGAATATACAACCAACGCAATCGAATCAATGACAAATTTTATATTAGCTCTGATACCGTTGCTATTAGCCTTAATGGCTTCATCAGGGGGAATTATTTCAGCGGCATTTTTCCATCCAGTCATTATCTTCTTAATGAATACTAGTGGACTATTAATACAAAATGTAGTGTTACCGCTTCTTTTTTTATCGGCTTTATTAAGTATTGTTAGTACGTTAACAGATCAATATAAAGTAACTCAGTTAGCTGGACTACTTAGGAATATAAGCATCGGATTACTCGCTTCATTTCTAACAATCTTTCTTGGCGTAATATCTGTCCAGGGGGCATCTGCAGCAGTGTCAGATGGAATCACCATACGTACAGCTAAGTTTATCACTGGGAATTTCATACCAGTACTAGGCCGGATGTTTACTGATGCAACTGATACAGTAATCAGTGCCTCAGTTTTATTAAAGAATACAGTTGGTGTAATCGGGGTAGCGATTCTCTTATTTATTGCCGCATTTCCAGCGATTAAAGTATTATCTCTAGCATTTATTTATAAATTTGCTGCTTCTATCCTTCAGCCGCTTGGTGGAGGCCCGGTTATCACCTGTTTAGATATTATTAGTAAAAGTGTTATTTATATCTTTGCAGCACTGGCAATCGTTTCTCTTATGTTTTTCTTGAGCTTAACGGTTATCATTGCTGCAGGAAATCTGACGATGATGATGCGGTAAAGGAGGAATCTAGGATGTCATTTTTAACAGAATGGATTACCAATATTATCGTGTTTATTTTGCTGGCTGTTGTCATCGACCTGCTTCTTCCAAATTCATCTATGCAGAAATATGCGAAGATGGTCATCAGTTTATTGTTAATCATTGTCATTATTAATCCAATCTTTAAAATATTTTCTGCTGATAAGAATGAGGTTTTGAGTGAATTCAGATTGCAAGCATCTTCAGAAGGTGAAAACGGAAAAAATTTAATAGAATTTCAGAAAAAAGAAATACAAGCCTCACAACGTGCATATATTTTAAAACAAATGGCTGTCCAAATGAAAACGATGGCAGAAGAGGAGCTGGTGCAAAGTTATGATGTCATGATTGATACGATCCACCTTTCCGAAAACGAACAAGTAGAAGAAATCAATTCTCAAAAAGACTTGCAGCATATTCAGGTTATATTAAAGCCAAATGAAGCAAAAAAAGTTGCAGCGGATGGGACAGTTGAAGTTGTTCAGCCTGTATCCATTGATACGACAAACGAATTAGTAAATGAAGAACAAGTAGATGAAATTCAGTTAGCAAAAATGACAGCATCATTAGCTGAAATTTGGGAAGTTGAAAAAGAAAAGATCTCAATTGACTTGGAAAGGGGGGAGGAGTCATTAAATGAGCAATAAAGAAAGCTTCATTGATAAGCTAAAGTCAATGCTTGGTCAGTCAGATTCTAAAAAACCATCAAAATATCAATATTTTATTCTCGTATTCGTGCTAGGCGTAGCATTCATGCTGTTTAGTAATTTTTTCACAGGTAGTGAGGATTCAGTACAAAATGCACTACCAGTCACATCTAGTACTGAGGAAGCTGAAAGTACAGAAGTGTTTAAACAGGCAAAGGGTGATACGACTGGCTCCATCTCTGATTATGAGGCTGAATATGAAAATCAATTAAAAGAAGTGCTTGAAACGATCTCAGGTGTAGGAAATGTACATGTTGTTGTAAATGTCGATTCAACAGCAAAGAAAATAATTGAAAAAAACAGCGTTTCCCAAAGCCAAAAAACAACAGAAACTGATCGTGAAGGTGGGAAACGAGAAGTGGAAGATCAATCAATTGATGAACAAGTTGTTATCATCCAGGATGGTGAAAAAGAGACTCCAATTATTGTTCAAACACAAAAGCCGGAAATCCGCGGGGTTCTAATTGTAGCTGAGGGTGCTGACAACATTCATATAAAAAAAACAATAGTAGAGTCAGTGACACGGGTGCTGGGAGTACCTAGCCATCGTGTAGCTGTAGCATCGAAAAAAATGAAGGAGGATGAATAGATGATGTTGAAAAAACAAACAGTTTGGTTATTAACAATGTTAAGTTTAGTGGTGGTATTATCAGTTTATTATGTAACATCTCCTGAAGGTGGAACAAGTAATATCGTGATGACAGGAGAAGACCAAGAAGTTAGTGAAAATGCAACAGCTGAAGAAGCTACCGAAGAGCAACCTGCAGAAGAAGAAGGAACTGAAGGTGAGAAAACTGAGGGTAAAGCAACTGAAGGCGAAGGTGCAGAGGCAGGAGAAGAAGCTGATATTCAAACAGAAGAGTTAGAAGATGGAACAGTAATCTCTAGTGTTTCTAGCGATGAGTTATTTACAGATTTACGTATGCAATTAGATGATCAACGTAATGAGATGAAAGAGCAATTGCAGGCTATTGTAGCTAGCAATAACGCCTCAGCGGAAGAAAAAAGTGATGCTTATGACGAAATGGAAGCTTTAAATGATGCAGCTCGTAAAGAAATGCTTTTAGAAACTTTAATCAAATCAAAAGGTTTTGAAGATGCTTTAGTACGTGCTGAAGGAAATGATGTAAAAATTACGATTAAAGCAGAAGAACATAGCAAGACAGCTGCAAATGAAATCATGCTACTTGTAAAAGATGAAATGGAAAACATGGAAGATGTTATCGTGACATTTCAGCCAGTAAGAGATAAATAATCTAAAAAGTAACAAGAAAGGTTAGCCCTAAAGAATAGGGTTGACCTTTTTTTGTCTCGTACCGTTTTTGGAAACGCTAAAATATAGCACAATAGTAAAATAAATCTACTTATTCCCGGTAGAAACGAAAAGAAATGGGTAGAATTATTGTTGAATTTCTTCTCACATGTACTGTAAGATGGTATTATGGGACTAAGTTTTAGTACTAGATTATAAATTAGCAGATCATGTATTTACATGATCAATGAATTAAAGGGGTGCCTAAGCATGCTAAAAATACAAGAAATAAGAGAAATGATTAAATTAATTGATCAATCTTCTATTAATGAATTTACATTCGAACAAGATGGTTCCAAAATAAAAATGAAAAAGCAATCACACGAAGTTGAAACAGTTGTAAGAAATGTGGTAGCAGCTCCAACTGTGGAAGCAGCGTCAACACAATCACAACCTGTCCCGACTCAACAGCCTGTGCAAGAGGCTCCTGCACCAAAAACAGAAGAGCCTAAAGCAGACACATCAAACTTACATAAGATCACTTCTCCAATGGTAGGAACATTCTATGCAGCTTCTTCACCAGAAGCAGGAAATTATGTATCAGTTGGTTCAAAGGTGACGAATGATTCTGTAGTATGTATTGTAGAAGCGATGAAACTCTTTAATGAAATCGAAGCTGAAGTAAAGGGTGAGATCGTTGAAATACTGGTTGAAAATGGACAACTAGTTGAATATGGTCAACCTTTATTCTTAGTTAAGCCTGAATAAGGAGCATAAAATATGATTAAGAAAATACTAATTGCCAATCGAGGAGAAATAGCTGTTCGAATTATTCGTGCATGCAAAGAACTTGAGATCGAAACTGTAGCTGTATTTTCCGAAGCAGACCGTGAAGCTTTACATGTGCAGCTTGCAGATGAAGCATATTGTATCGGACCAACCGCTTCAAAGGACAGCTACCTAAACTTTACGAATATTATTAGTGTAGCAAAACTAACTGAAAGTGACGCAATTCATCCTGGATATGGATTTTTAGCTGAAAATGCTGATTTTGCAGAGCTTTGTAAAGAAGTAAACATCATTTTTATCGGACCAAGCGCAGAAGCAATTTCAAAAATGGGAACAAAAGATGTTGCGCGCGAAACAATGCGTGAAGCTGGAGTACCGATTGTACCAGGTTCAAGAGGAATTATTGAAAGTATTGATGATGCCAAAAAACTAGCAAATGAGATGGGATATCCTGTTATAATTAAAGCTACAGCTGGTGGTGGCGGAAAAGGGATTCGTGTTGCACAAGATGAGCAAGCTTTAGTAAAAGGCATCGAAATTACTCAGCAAGAAGCTGCTACAGCATTTGGGAATCCTGGTGTATATATTGAAAAATACATTGAAGATTTCCGCCATGTTGAAATCCAGGTGTTAGCAGATAGCCATGGTAACACAATTCACTTAGGTGAGCGTGATTGCTCTATCCAAAGAAGACTTCAAAAGCTAATTGAAGAAACACCATCTCCTGCGTTAACTGAAGAAATTCGAGCACAAATGGGTGATGCAGCGGTAAAAGCTGCAGAAGCTGTTGCGTATACTGGAGCAGGAACAGTTGAGTTTATTTTTGACCATGTGAATAAGAAGTATTACTTTATGGAAATGAATACGCGTATTCAAGTGGAACACCCAGTAACAGAAATGGTAACTGGAATTGACTTAATCAAAGAACAAATTAAAGTTGCTTCTGGTGAAAAATTGTCTGTAACACAAGAAGAAGTTACTTTTAATGGGTGGTCAATAGAATGTCGTATTAACGCAGAAAATCCTGAAAAGAACTTCATGCCGTCACCTGGTAAGATTCAGATGTACTTGCCGCCAGGTGGGTTGGGTGTTAGAGTGGACTCAGCGGTGTATCCTGGTTACTCTATTCCACCGTATTATGATTCAATGATTGCGAAGCTTATTACTTACGGTGCAACTAGAGAAGAAGCGATTTCTCGAATGAAGCGTGCATTAAGCGAATTCGTCATTGAGGGAATCTCAACAACCATTCCATTCCATTTAAGATTGCTTGAGCATGAAAAGTTTATAAGTGGAGATTTTAATACGAAATTCCTAGAATTGCATAAGGTTATGGAGTCATAAAATTACTCGGAGGTGCTGATTCTTGAAAGATACTAATAATGTTTTAGAGATGAATCCTGAAAACAACGGTTTAGGTAAGGTCGAGATTGCTCCTGAGGTAATTGAAGTCATTGCAGGTATTGCGGCTTCGGAAATTGAAGGAGTAGCATCAATGCGTGGTAATTTTGCTGCAGGTGTTGTGGAGAGACTGGGAAAGAAAAATCACGGAAAAGGTGTAAAAGTTGATTTAACTGAGGAAGGAATTATTATCGAAGTATACTGCGTCATGATCTTCGGAGTTTCCATTCCAACTGTTGCCCAAAAAATTCAAGACAATATCCGCCAAGCGTTGTTAAATATGACCGCATTAGAAGTGAATGAAGTAAACATTCATGTTGTTGGTGTTCAATTTGAGACAAAAGCAAATGAAGTAGAAGTAGACCAAGAAATGTAATGCTCTAATTCTAAATAAAGATATACATGTCTGTGAGCCAAAGGACCTTCCTTTGGTTTCTTTTTTTGTATGATAAGATGGAAGGATTGACTGGATGTTTGTATATACAAATAACTAGGGGTTGAGTCAGGTTTTTCTTACATGAAAAGGTATCATGTGATTATAGAATCTTTATGACTGGTTATATTGATAATAGGGCAATATTCTTTTCAATCTAAATGCTTTACATAATCAAATAGGATTATAGTTAAAAACAGTAAGGAAAAGAAAATATCAAATTTAAAACAACGAATGTTTTTTATAAAAAAAGCCTTTTCATTCGGGAATTCCTAAAAAACAGGTGATTTCTGAATGAATATGTTTGTGAGATATGTTATGATCACATTATGACATTCGACATTTTTTAACATTAAAGGAGCAAGTAAAGGATGAAACGAAGAACAGCAAGAGAAAAGGCCCTTCAAGCGCTTTTTCAAGTGAATGTAAGTAATACAGATCCCAATGAAGCAATTGAACATGCTTTAGATGAAGAACGTTCTAATGAATTTATGAATCAACTTGTTTTCGGAACAATTGAGCATGAAAAAGAGCTTGATGAGCTAATAAGTCCTCATCTTGTAAATTGGACAATTGATCGCTTGGCAAACATTGATAAAACCATTCTTCGTATGGCTGCCTATGAGCTAAAATATGAACAAGATGTACCTGCTAATGTGACAATTGATGAAGCAGTGGAACTTGCAAAAGCATTTGGGGATGATCATTCTAGCAAGTTTGTTAATGGTGTTCTTTCTAAAATTAAACAAAATTTAGAGATTTAATTAGGGATAATTGAGGAGGAATAAGGAATGGCTGCAACGATAATTGATGGTAAAGAGTTATCTAAAACAAAAAGAAGTGAGTTGGCTGTTGAGGTAGAACAAATTAAAGCAAAAGGCTTGCTACCGAAACTTGTTGTTATTTTAGTAGGGGACAATCCAGCATCACTCTCTTATATTAGAGGAAAGCAAAAAGCTGCTGAGGAAATCGGTGTAGGGTTTAAATTAGAACATTTCCCTGAAAGTCTTTCGGAAAATGAGCTGCTTGATGTGATCGAAAGCTATAATAATAATGATGAATATCATGGTATTTTAGTTCAGCTTCCGCTTCCGGTACATATTAATGAAACAGCTGTTGTAGAGAAAATTTCACCTCAAAAAGATGTTGATGGCTTCCACCCAATTAATATCGGTCGCATGATGACAGGGCAAGAAACATTTTTACCATGTACACCTGCTGGTATTGTAGAAATGATAAAATCGGTCGGCGTAGAAATGGCTGGCAAAAACGTGGTTGTTGTTGGAAGAAGCAATATTGTTGGAAAACCTGTTGGACAACTATTATTAAATGAACATGCAACAGTAACTTATTGTCATTCAAAAACAAAAGATTTAACTTCCTATACAAAGGAAGCAGATATTTTGGTGGCTGCTGTTGGACGAGCTAATTTTATTAAAGGCGATCAAATTAAACCAGGTGCGGTTGTCATTGATGTTGGTGTTAATCGTCTTGAAACCGGAAAATTAGTAGGGGACGTTGTTTTTGACGAAGCTAAAGAAGTTGCAAGTTATCTAACTCCTGTTCCAGGTGGAGTAGGTCCAATGACAATTACTATGCTTGCGCATAACACTGTTCAATCTGCCAAGCAATTTCTAGAAACGAAATAAGTAACTTATAATAAGAAATTCAAAAAAAGGGCAGAATGGAACTTCATATTCTGTCCTTCCTTCAATTTTTTTTGTTAAGGGAAGGAGGCAGGCAAATGAATGAACCAAAATATGTAACTGTTACAGCTTTAACAAAATATATCAAACGTAAATTTGATGTTGACCCACACTTGTCAGACATTTGGATTAAGGGGGAAATCTCAAACTTTAATTTACATAGCCGTGGCCATATGTATTTTACTCTAAAAGATGAAAAAGCACGAATTCAAGCAGTTATGTTTGCTGGGGCAAATAAATCATTAAAGTTTCGACCAGAGAATGGTATGAAGGTATTAATGCGTGGGGAAATTTCTGTTTATGAACAAAGTGGTGGCTATCAAGTTTATGTAAAGGAAATGCAGCCAGACGGAATCGGTAGCTTATACCTAGCATACGAGGAGTTAAAGAAGAAGCTTCAAAAAGAAGGACTTTTTGATGAAATACATAAAAAAGCCATACCAAAATACCCGAATCAAGTTGGAGTCATAACTTCACCAACTGGAGCGGCCATACGTGATATATTAACAACAATAAACAGGCGTTACCCTCTAGCTAAAGTAATCCTCATTCCAGCCCTTGTTCAAGGTGTACAAGCCGGTGCTTCGGTTGCAAAAGCCATTAAAACTGCCAATAAACTAGGAACATTGGACGTTTTAATCGTTGGACGAGGTGGTGGTTCTATAGAGGAGCTTTGGGCCTTTAATGAAGAAATTGTGGCAAGAGAGATTTTTGCTTCAAATGTGCCAATTATCTCTGCTGTGGGTCATGAAACAGACTTTACAATTGCTGACTTTGTTGCAGATTTACGAGCCCCAACCCCGACAGGTGCAGCAGAGCAAGCTGTTCCGCACGCCAGTGATTTGATTGATCGTGTGTTAGACCGGAAAAATAGGGTCAAACGAGCTTTACAAGAGAAGGTAAATTCTCAGAAAGAAAAGCTGAATCATTACCGAAATTCTTATGCATTTCGTTATCCAAAGCAGCTTTATCTACAAAAAGAACAGCAACTAGACACAATGATGGACCGATTATCAAAAGAAGGCCAAAGAACAATCAATCGCAAAAGAGATAACTATATGTATTTGCAGAACCGTTTGGCCCAAGTGCATCCAAAAGATCAAATAAAAAGATCGAATTTAGAGCATGAAGCTTTACTTAAAAAGCTAAACAGGGAAATGAGTACATTGATAACACATAAACAGTCGCAATTTCAAGGAACACTTGCTAAACTAAATGCATTAAGTCCTTTAAAGATTATGGATCGTGGATATAGTCTTGTTTATCAAGATGACAAGCTCATAAAAAGCGTAGATGATATAAAAACAGGGCAAAAACTGAAAGTACAATTAAAAGATGGTCAGATTGATTGTCAAGTTCAGGGGATAGAGGAGCGAACAATACATGAGTGATGAAAAGCAAACTAAAAATGAAGAAGTTTCATTTGAAACTGCAATGCAACAGTTAGAAGAAATTGTTGGTAAGCTTGAAGAGGGTGATGTTCCTTTAGAAAAAGCAATTGAATATTTTCAAAAAGGAATGGAACTTTCAAAGTTATGTCATGATAAGCTTCAGCATGTTGAAAAACAAATGGACTTTATTTTACGTGAAGATGGAGAGCTAAAGCCATTTGAGCTTCAGGAGGAAGAAAAATCGTGACCAATATGTTAAACGATTTTTTAAGTACTAGAAAACAAAAGATTGAAGAGGCGCTTCCTTTATATATAAAAGAACTTCAAACACCAAAATCTTTACAAGAGTCAATGATTTATTCGCTAGAAGCAGGTGGGAAGCGCTTACGACCGATTTTAGTTTTAGCTGTGCTTCATACATATAATAAACCTGAAGAACTAGGCTTGGCGACTGCCTGTGCAATCGAAATGATTCATACTTATTCATTAATACATGATGATTTACCTTGTATGGATGATGACGATTTAAGACGAGGAAAACCAACAAATCATAAAGTATTTGGTGAAGCAATAGCTGTGCTAGCTGGTGATGGATTATTAACTCAAAGCTTTGCCCTAATTGCAAACGATCCAACTTGTTCAGCTGAACAGAAGCTTAGACTAATAACTGAACTTGTTAAAGCATCTGGTGCAGAAGGAATGGTTGGTGGACAAGTTGCTGACATGGAAGGCGAAGCAAAAAAGTTAAGCATAGAAGAGCTTCAGTCTATTCATGAAAACAAAACAGCAAAACTACTCGCTTTTAGTATTATTGCTGGAGCTATATTAGCTGAAGCTCCAGAAGAAGATATTAACAAGCTACGAGAGTTTTCCTATCATGTTGGAATTGCGTTCCAAATCCGAGATGATATTTTAGATCTAGAAGGAAACCAAGATAAACTAGGAAAGCCCGTAGGCTCTGATACGGTTAATGAAAAAACAACATATCCTTCACTCTTAACGATGCAAGGAGCAAAAACAAAGCTTGAGGATCACATTACAAAAGCAAAACAACTAATAAAAAGCCTGTCTGTTCCATCTGAATTATTAGAACAAATGTGTGACTTAATTGCCAAAAGAGATCATTGATTAAAAACCG
This sequence comes from Bacillus sp. AFS040349, assembly GCF_002577655.1. Taxonomy (NCBI): domain Bacteria; kingdom Bacillati; phylum Bacillota; class Bacilli; order Caryophanales; family Bacillaceae; genus Bacillus; species Bacillus sp. AFS040349. Next base: position 47,917 of record NZ_NUMC01000028.1, read on the forward strand.
TTTCCGTTTGGTAACGGTTTTTTTTTAGATATCTTTATTTTGCATAATGATTAAACGTTTTCAAGCTTAATAAAAGTCAATTATATACATAAATCATTGTAATTATAGCATTTTTATGGTAAGTTTTTTTTGCTTGCAAAACGTTACGATTTTCAAAGACAGAGAATGATTGAATTCTTAAAAACGTTTTCAAATATTAGATATATACGTTAAAATAGATAGACAAGAATATAATAGAAGTAATGAAATCGACTAGAGAATCAAACTGAATTGAAAGTGAGTGATCCATTTGGATCTTCTATCCATTAAAGACCCTAGCTTTTTAAAAACATTATCTAACAATGAACTTGAAAAACTTAGTGCAGAAATTCGTGAATTTCTAATAGAAAAATTATCTGAAACAGGCGGGCATATCGGCCCTAATTTGGGTGTTGTCGAGTTAACAATTGCCCTTCATAAAGTGTTTGACAGTCCTAAGGATAAATTTATTTGGGATGTTGGCCATCAATCCTATGTTCATAAAATCTTAACTGGCCGAGCTGGTGATTTTGATACGTTACGTCAATATAAAGGACTTTCAGGCTTTCCAAAACGTGACGAAAGTGAACACGATGTATGGGAAACAGGTCATAGCTCCACATCACTTTCAGCTGCAATGGGCATGGTGATTGCAAGAGATATTAAAAAATCAAAAGAACATATCATCCCTATTATTGGAGACGGTGCATTAACAGGTGGGATGGCCCTTGAGGCGCTAAACCATATTGGACATGAGCAAAAAGATATGATCGTTGTTTTAAATGATAACGAAATGTCAATTGCTCCAAATGTTGGTGCACTTCATAATGTTCTTGGAAGACTTAGAACAGCTGGGAAATACCATTGGGTGAAAGATGAGCTCGAATATTTATTAAAGAAAATACCAGCAGTAGGTGGGAAGCTTGCCGCTACAGCTGAACGAGTGAAAGATAGCTTAAAGTATATGCTTGTTTCAGGCGTCTTCTTCGAAGAACTAGGCTTTACCTATTTAGGTCCTGTTGATGGACATAACTATGATGATTTATTCGAAAATCTTCAATATGCTAAAAAAACGTCAGGTCCTGTCTTGCTTCATGTTATTACTAAGAAGGGTAAGGGGTATCAACCTGCAGAATCTGATAAAGTCGGCACCTGGCACGGAACAGGTCCATATAAGATTGAAACAGGTGACTTTGTGAAACCAAAAGTAATTGGTCCTGCCTGGAGTAAGCTAGTAAGTGATACTGTTCAAAAACTTGCACGTGAAGATGAGAGAATTGTGGCTATTACCCCCGCAATGCCTGTTGGTTCTAAATTAGAAGCTTTTGCTCAGGAATTTCCTGATCGGATGTTTGATGTTGGGATTGCTGAGCAGCATGCGGCTACAGTAGCAGCAGGTCTGGCGACGCAAAATATGAAGCCGTTTTTAGCAATTTACTCGACTTTCTTACAACGAGCTTATGATCAGGTAGTGCATGATATTTGTCGTCAAAATTTAAATGTGTTCATCGGAATTGACAGATCTGGTTTAGTTGGAGCTGATGGTGAAACACATCAAGGTGTATTTGACATTGCCTTTTTACGACATGTTCCAAACATTGTCGTAATGATGGCTAAAGATGAAAATGAGGGTCAGCATCTAGTTAATACGGCGATTAAATATAATGATGGACCGATTGCTCTACGTTATGCCCGAGGAAATGGTTTAGGTGTAGCTATGGACGAAGAGCTTAAGGTGATTCCGATTGGAACTTGGGAAGTGCTAAAGCAAGGTACTGATGCTGTTATCTTAACTTTTGGCACGACAATTGAAATGGCAATGGAAGCTGCCGCAATCTTAGAGAAACAAGGAAAATCAATTCGAGTTGTAAATGCACGTTTCATAAAACCTTTAGATGAAGAAATGCTACATGAAATTTTTGCTGAAGGAATCCCTATTTTGACAATTGAAGAAGCTGTTCTTCAAGGTGGTTTTGGAAGTTCTGTACTTGAATTTGCTCAGGAACATCAATATACGCAAACTGCTATTTCAAGAGTCGGTATTCCAGATCGATTTATTGAACATGGAAGTGTATCTAAGCTTCTTGAGGAAATCGGGATGACGACTGAACATGTAGTTAACAAATTAGATACTATGATTCCTAAAAAAGAAAAAAAGGTACTTCGCTCATGAGTAAAAAAGAAAGAGTAGATATCCTTCTTGTAGAAAATGGTTTGTTTGATACAAGAGAAAAAGCAAAGCGTGCAATAATGGCAGGTCTTATATATGGTAATGAAGAACGATTGGAAAAACCCGGTGAAAAAGTATCAAGAGATGTTGTATTAACAATAAAAGGTCAAACCCTTCCTTATGTAAGTCGTGGTGGCTTAAAACTGGAAAAAGCAATAAAGGAATTTGATATTAATGTTAGTGACAAAATTATGATTGATATCGGCTCATCGACAGGTGGATTTACAGATTGTGCCCTCCAAAACGGTGCAAAGTTATCTTATGCACTTGATGTGGGGTATAATCAATTAGCTTGGAAACTTCGACAAGATGAACGTGTTGTTGTTATGGAGCGAACAAATTTCCGCTACGTAACTCCAGCTGATTTTGAAAAAGGAATGCCAGAGTTTGCATCCATTGATGTTTCATTTATTTCTTTAAGACTTATTTTTCCTGTTCTTAAAACAATTTTACGTGCAGAAAGTGATATTATTGCTCTTGTAAAACCTCAGTTTGAGGCTGGAAAAGAATTTGTAGGAAAAAAAGGTATTGTTCGTGATCCAGAGGTTCATGAGCATGTTCTAAAAGAAATGATGGAATTCGTCCTAAAGGAAGGGTATGACATTCTCAACCTTTCATTTTCCCCGATAACGGGAGGAGATGGAAATATTGAGTTCCTTCTTCATATAAGATGGGAAGGTAATCAGGAAAAAGGAACAAATACTTTTCAAAAATCAGCAAAACAAGTAGTAGAAGAAGCACATGCCACACTAAAAGAAAAAAGGCAAAGTGATAAACAGGATTAATAGCCCTAGCTATTTTCCTGTTTTTTTCAATTTGGTTTTTATAGGAAGTGTCTGTATATTCATGCAATTGCCAATAATCAACAAAGAAATACATAATCCAATTTTGTATTAATTTATGCAGTTTTTCTAAAGCATTTTTATTAAATCTGTACATTTACAAGGATTTAATATAAGATGAGGAGTATAAACATACAAAAAAAGAAGAATTGCATCAATGCAAAAGGGGTGCTTGATATGAATAAAGGACAAAGACATATAAAAATACGTGAAATAATTACAAATAATGATATTGAAACACAAGATGAATTAGTTGATTTATTAAAAGGTATGGGCTTTAATGTAACCCAGGCAACCGTCTCTCGGGACATAAAAGAGCTGCATTTAGTTAAAGTACCAATGCTTGATGGACGATATAAATACAGCTTACCTGCAGACCAAAGGTTCAATCCATTACAAAAACTAAAGCGTGCCTTAATGGATGCGTTTGTTAAGGTGGATTCTGCAGGGCATATGCTTGTGATGAAAACTTTACCAGGAAATGCAAATGCTATCGGGGCTTTAATTGATAACCTTGATTGGGATGAAGTTTTAGGAACGATTTGTGGTGATGATACAATTCTAATCATTTGTCGAACTCCAAATGACACGGATACAATCACACAACGTTTCTTAGATATGCTTTAATTCCTTAGGAAATAAAGTAACAGAAATTATTATTATTATAAGAGGTGTGATTCTGTTTGTTAGCGGAATTATCAATAAAAAACTTTGCAATTATCGAATCTTTAACCATTTCTTTTGAGAGAGGACTAACCGTATTAACTGGTGAAACCGGCGCTGGAAAGTCAATAATCATTGATGCAATCCATTTATTAGCCGGAGCAAGAGGATCTTCTGAATTTGTTCGGTATGGAGAAAAACGAGCAGAATTAGAGGCATTATTTTTATTAGATGGTACAAACCATCCTGTTTATCAAAGATGTGAAGAGTTCGGAATTGATGTTAGTGATGGAATGATTATTCTTAGAAGAGACATGTCTTCAACGGGGAAAAGTATTTGCCGTATTAATGGAAAGTTAGTAACTATTGCTGTTTTAAGAGAAGTTGGTCAGCTTTTGGTTGATATCCACGGGCAGCATGATAATCAAGAGCTTATGAACGAAGAAAATCACCTTTCGTTACTAGATCAATATGGTGGGCAAGAAGTAAAAGATGCACTAGAAGCTTATTTAGATGTTTATCGACATTATGATGGACTTAAAAAGAAAATCACCCAGCTTTCTGAAAATGAACAGGAAATGGCGCATCGGCTTGACTTACTACAATTTCAATTAGACGAAATTGAAAAGGCGGATTTACAGCCAAAAGAGGACGAGCTATTACAAGAAGAGAAAAATCAAATATCCAACTATGAAAAGATATATGACGCTCTAAAAAATGGCTATAATTCTCTTCATGGAGAACAAAAGGGGTTAGATTGGATAGGGCTTGCCATGAGTCAGCTTGAGAATGTGGGCCAAATTAATTCTACATTAAAGGAACTTTCAGAGACCGTTTCAAACGCTTTTTATATGTTGGAAGACATCTCGTATCAGCTAAGAAATGAATTGGAGTCTCTTGAATTTGATCCTGGACGACTGAATTACGTTGAGGGTAGATTGAATGAAATTAACACTTTAAAGAGAAAATATGGTCAATCCGTTGAAGAGATTTTGACATATTCAGCTAAGATTGAAGAGGAAATTGATACGATTCAAAATAAAGATAGCCATTTAACTAAATTACAAAAAGAGCTTCTATCAGTTACAGAAGATTTATCCATTGAGGCGAAAAACCTTTCAATGATTAGGCAGAAGCATGCTAAGTTGTTAGTTAATGAAATTCATCAAGAGCTTAAAGAGCTATATATGGAGAAAACAAGCTTTGATGTTAATATGAAAGAAAAAAGAAGCAATGTTAACGAGATAAGATATACTTCTACAGGTGCAGAAGAAATTGAATTTTATATTTCGACTAACCCTGGTGAGCCATTAAAACCATTAAATAAAACAGCATCAGGTGGGGAACTTTCACGGATTATGCTTGCGATGAAGAGTATTTTTTCACAGCACCAAGGAATTACTTCAATTATATTTGATGAAGTTGATACAGGTGTTAGTGGGCGTGTTGCTCAAGCTATTGCTGAAAAAATTTACCGAGTTTCTAACGGTTCTCAAGTTCTATGTATTACACATCTTCCACAGGTCGCTGCGATGGCTGATACACACTTATATATTGCAAAAGAAACAAAATCGGGTCGAACCAAAACAAGTGTTAAGCCATTGGTAGAAGACGAGAAAGTGAAAGAAATCGGTCGAATGATTGCCGGGGTGGAAGTAACAGAGCTTTCAAAGGAACATGCAAAAGAACTTCTGTTACTTGCTTCTTCGGCAAAACGTTAAGTGAAAGCTGCCACTATATAAGTTGGCAGCTTTTTTGATTTTTATTTATGGTAAGATAAGCCTTTTTTCGCTTTCAAAATGATGTTAATTCTTACAACAAATCCTTTAAATTTCTATCTATTACAGTTATAAATAAGGCCTTAAAAGGCTACATTAAAACTGTAGCCATATTAGAAGATATGGTGTGGGTTAGGAGCGAGGAGAGTGAAGGTTTTTGCAGACAGATAAAATCAGAAAAATAATTGGTGTACTTCTCCTTGTTTTATTAATGAGTTTAGGTTTTATGAAAGAAGTTCAAGAATACGTTAAAATACCTAAAAATATGACGGTATTTGAGTCACAAAATGTGAGCGTGAATCGTTCGATACCTGTAAATGCTTCTCAAGATGCAGAGACAGCGTTTACTGTTCAGAAAAATACGGATGGTAAAACACTTGATGTTCATGGGAAAAAAGCAGGAGAAGGTGAAGTTGTTTTTGATCTTGCTGGCTTTCCGGTGAAAAAAACAGGTGTAAAAGTGTTACCTGATTTCAAGGTCATTCCTGGAGGTCAGTCAATTGGTGTAAAACTGAATACTCTTGGCGTATTGGTGGTTGGACACCATCAAATTAATACTGCAGAAGGTAAGAAGTCTCCAGGTGAAATTGCTGGAGTGGAAGTAGGCGACATTATTACAAAGATAAATGGGAAGAAAATTGAGCAAATGAGCGATGTTACTCCATTTATTCAAGATGCCGGTAATACTGGTAAGCCACTTGATTTAGTGTTATCGAGAGAAGATCAAGAAGTTAAAACAAAACTGTATCCACTAAAAGACGAAAATGATCGTTCATATCGAATAGGATTGTATATTCGCGACTCAGCAGCAGGTATTGGAACCATGACATTTTACGATCCAAAATCTAAGAAATATGGAGCATTGGGTCACGTGATTTCTGATATGGATACGAAAAAGCCAATTGTTGTTGAAAATGGTCAAATCGTTCGATCAACTGTTACTTCAATTGAAAAGGGTAGTAACGGAAACCCAGGTGAAAAACTAGCTAGGTTTTCAGGAGATCGCAAAATTATCGGTAATATTACACGTAATAGTCCTTTTGGTATCTTTGGTGAACTAAATCAAGATATTACAAATGGTATAATGGATAAGGCGATGCCAATTGCTTTATCTAACGAAGTCAAAGAAGGTCCAGCAAAAATCCTAACAGTTGTTGATAATGACAAGGTTGAGGAATTTGATGTAGAAGTCGTTAGCTCTGTTCCTCAAAAGTTCCCAGCAACTAAAGGAATGGTCATTAAAATCACAGATGAAGAATTATTGGATAAAACAGGTGGTATTGTTCAAGGTATGAGCGGAAGTCCGATTATCCAAAATGAAAAAGTCATAGGTGCCGTTACTCACGTATTTGTTAATGATCCAACCTCTGGATATGGTGTTCATATTGAATGGATGCTAAATGAAGCAGGTATTGATATTTATGGAAATCAAGAAAAAGATAAAGCAAGCTAATAAGAAACTGTCAAGAAAATTCTCTTTTCTTGGCAGTTTTTTATCTTTTCCCTTTTCAATGTCCGTGGAATTATGTAAAATAAAGGTGAAAAGATTTTTCGACAAAGTGAACATGGATTTCATTTGTCAAATGGTGTATTAAGTCGAAAAATAGAGTAAATTGAAGAAAAACTTTGTTATCCTCCATTTTTTAAAGTTTTTTCAAAAAAATAAAGGTATTTTTACTGGATTGTCGAATTGATTTATGTAATCATATGTATAGATATAAGATATAATGGCAAATCAACACTGAGGAGGAAGTATTTGTGGGTAAAATTAAAGTTTGTATAGTTGACGATAATCGGGAACTTGTTGGTTTATTAGAAGAATATTTATCAAGCCAAGATGATATTGAGGTTCTTGGTGTTGCATATAATGGTCAAGAATGTTTAAATATGTTAAAAGATAAGGAGCCGGATGTTTTAGTATTGGATATTATTATGCCACACTTAGATGGTCTTGGTGTTTTAGAAAAACTAAGACAAATGGATCGTCCGCAACCAAATGTAATTATGCTTACAGCATTTGGACAAGAAGATGTAACGAAGAAAGCGGTTGACCTTGGAGCTGCTTACTTTATTTTAAAACCGTTTGATATGGAAGGTTTAGCAAGTCACATCCGTCAAGTAAGTGGAAATGCTGCACCAATCATTAAACGAGCTAATTCTTCAATGAGATCTGCTGTTGAGCCACAGTCCAAAGGTAAAAATTTAGATGCTAGCATTACAAGTATCATCCATGAAATTGGAGTTCCTGCACATATAAAAGGCTATTTATACTTACGTGAAGCAATTTCTATGGTTTATAACGATATCGAATTATTAGGATCAATTACAAAAGTGTTATATCCTGATATTGCAAAAAAATATAACACAACTGCATCACGTGTTGAACGTGCTATTCGTCACGCAATTGAAGTGGCATGGAGCCGTGGAAACATAGAGTCAATTTCATCTCTATTTGGCTATACAGTTAGCATGACAAAAGCTAAACCAACAAACAGTGAATTTATTGCAATGGTAGCTGATAAGCTTCGCTTGGAGCATAAAGCGAGCTAATAAATATAATGATAAAACTCCTTAAACCAAAGTGTCTAAGGAGTTTTTTTATGTTTGTGTACAGAAAAAATCACTTATATTTTATCAGATTTTGTTCTAAGGCCTCTAAGTGCTTTTGGGAAACTATTAGTTGTTCTTGAAATGTATCTAATATGTCTTTCGGGAATTCTCGAATTGATAAGAACTTTTTATACATTTTTATAGCGTTTTTTTCTCGTACTATTTGTATTTGAAACGCTTGATAGAGACTTTCTGTATCCTTTTTTATATAATGTCTTGCTCTATCTTTTGGAAGGTCAATATTATATTTTTTAAATAACGGTAGTAAAGTGCTAATCAGGTGTTGATCTTCGATTTTCATCTGAACAAAAGGACGGATACTACCGTATTTTTCAATAGAATAATCAAAGTTTGCTTGCTTTAAATATTTATCTTCAAGAGCATAAGAAAGTGCCTCGGCCAGAGATATGTTTGAGTCTTCTAAAGCTTCTCGAGCTCCGTATTTTACAGATTCATTACCAATTGTATGGGTAGGAGAAAAGACCATTATAAAAAGAAATAAAACGGTGCAAATCATACGCGGCTTCATGTTGTGATTCTCCTTTAGCATCGTTTATATTTAATTTTACTATTCACTAAAGATTAAAATCTTATGTAACGGGGCAGGGAAATGGTCTATCCCCAAGTCAGTATATGGCCGGAATGTGATAATCCTCCGCCAAATCCGTAAAGTAATAAAGTGTCTCCTGTTTTCACTTTACCTTCCTTTATGCCTAAATCGAGAGCTAATGGAATGGAGGCAGCAGAAGTATTGCCGTAATGAACTAAACTATATAAAGTTTGATCAATTGTGAATCCGCTTTTTTCACATATTGATTCAATCATGCGCAAATTGGCACTGTGTGGGATAAACCAGTCAATATCATCTTTAGTTAAGTTAGAATCAGCTAACAAGGTATTAATACCGCTTGGGACCGTTGTAACAGCCCATCGATAAACCTCTCTACCGTTTTGTACTAATTGTTTTTTATCTTGAAGATCTTGATCGAACATCGTAGTTGAGAGGTGTGTACCGTACAAATGGAGCCCTTTTTCTCCTTCAGAATTCACAGTTGATGCCAGAAATTGGCCTTCGCTGTCGGCTTCCATCAAAACAGCCCCTGCACCGTCACCAAATAAAATGCAAGATGTTCGATCTGTAAAGTCTGTTATTTTTGATAAGGTCTCCCCTCCAATTACTAGTATTTTTTTATGAAGCCCACTTGATAGTAAACTGTTAGCAATATGCAGTGCGTATGTAAAACCAGCACATGCGGCATTTAAATCGAGAGCTCCTGCCTGTCTAATACCTAATCTACCTTGAACATATGAAGCAACACTTGGTGTTAAAAAATCTGGTGAAAGTGTACTAACAATAATAAAGTCAACATCACTGATTTCTTTGTTATACCGAATAACTAAATCTTCAACAGCTTTTACACAAAGGTCGCTTGTGAATTCATTTTCCGCAGCAAGGCGTCTTTCCTTAATTCCTGTTCGTTTTGAAATCCATTCATCGTTTGTATCAATAAATTGAACAAAATCATTATTTGTCATGATTTTGGTGGGGACATAGGTGCCAATAGCAGTGATTCTGGCGTTTGATCGCATTCATATCACCTCATCAAATTTTATAAGTTTATCATAACACCTATTATTATTACTTGGTACTAAAAAATTAAAGAATAAAGGAAAGTGGGTAAAAAGGTAGAATAAAAAAATTGATAAATTTTACTGTTGAGGATGGTACAATGAGCGTGGGTAGAAAAAAACCCTTAAATACTTATCGTCTGTGATAAGTTTTAAGGGCATAGCAGAAGAGAGTATTAAATTAATTCTGATCTTCTTCTTCTTTATTAAGTTCTGCTAGTTTAGCAAGTAAAATATGCTGTGGCATATGCATTACTTGTTCCAATGGGACATTAAGCGAAGCGGCTAACTTTTGTGCAGTGTCTGCAGAGATTTGTAATGGTCTCATAAGAATCATCCCTCCTATTTATAGTTAACTATTATTTTACATGAAATGAAGGTGTAAACAAGATGACATTAATTATTGGTCACAGAGGAGCAGCTGGAACGTACCCGGAAAATACGATGCTTTCATTTAAAGGAGCACATCAAGCGGGGGCAAACGGAATTGAGCTGGATGTTCAATTGACAAAAGATGGAGAGCTAGTCGTCATTCATGATGAAACAGTAGATCGAACAACAAATGGTTCGGGTTACGTAAAGGATTTAACCTTAAAGCAACTTTCTCACCTTGATGCATGCTATACATTCAAACAATATAGTAAAAAAACACCTATTCCAACCCTTGAAGAGGTGTTAAATTGGGCTTCTCAGCTACAAGATTCTTTTGTAGTTGATATTGAATTTAAAAATGGAATCATTCAGTATCCACATTTAGAACAGAAAACAATCGAATTAATACATAAATATAATATGCAGAAGAGTGTGATCATCTCTTCTTTTAATCATTATAGTTTAGTTACTTGTAAGCAGATTGATGCTGAAATTGAAACGGCTATTCTTTATATGGAAGGGTTATATAAACCTTGGGATTATGCAAAAACAGTCGGAGCTAAAGGTCTTCATCCACATTATTATGCAGTCAACTCTTTTATACTTAATGAGGCAAGATTAAACTTTCTCGATGTAAGACCATTTACTGTTAATGATGAAGAAGTAATGAAAAACTTAGTTAATGATGGATGTGCGGCGTTTATAACTGATTTTCCTGAGAAAGCAGTAAACATAAACAAAGAAGAGTGAGCTATTATACCAGCTCACTCTTTTTATTTATTCCTTTCAAATCATGCCTATTCTCTTTTACTGAACCGTTTTTGTACTTTATTTCGTTTACGATCTCGATAAAAAATAAATCCTGCTACAAAGGCTAGTCCACCTAAAAATAGAATTAAGCCGATGATAAATTGTAGAGCCAAGAAAGGAATAGGAGGTTGTAGGATACCAAATGTCATATCTCTCATAAGCTTAATTCCATAGGCAGCTAACATACCTGGGATGACCATAATGATTAATGCAATTATCCTCGACATTATTCTTCGTCCTTTCGTATTCTCAAAATAATTGTCTGTTTCGAAGCCTGGTTTGTCAAGTGGTATTCTTTTAGGATAAAATAGAACTATGCAAAAAATTGCAATATGTCAACATAGGTTACGGATGGACTTTAATGTGAAATAAAGGGGATAGATTGTATGCAACAAGTTGTGATCATAGGTGCTGGTAAAGGTGGTAAGGCACTAATAAAAAGAATGGTTGAAACAAAGATGATGGACGTAATGTTGGTTATTGATAAGAATGAGCATGCTCCTGGATTAAAATATGCAAAAGCTCAAGGAATTCAAACAGCTACTAATTGGAGAGAGATTACCAATCAAAATGTAAATATTATTATAGATGCAACGGGATCAAATGAACTAATGCACGAGCTTCAAAAGGAGAAACATCCTGATACAACCATTATACCGGGATCTGTTGCACTACTTATCTCTGAGTTAGTCGAAGAAAAAGAGGTGTTGATTGCCAGATTAAAGGAAGAAACTTATAAGCAGCAAACGATCTTTAATTCCACAAATGACGGCATGATCGTTATTGATATCAACGAGCGAATCATACTTTTTAATAAAACTGCAGAAAAAATCACCGGATTTCCTCGAAAAAAGGCAATTGGTTTAAAAATAAAGGAAGTAATTCCGTCGACAAAGCTGGGAAGAACTTTAAAAACTCGAGAAGTTGAGACCAATCAAGAGCAGGTTCTTGAAAATGGGTTAAAAATTATTACGACAAGAATTCCTTTAATCGATGAATCAGGAAATTTATTAGGAGCCTTGTCGTTATTTAAAGATATCACAGAAGTGGTGAACTTAGCAGAAGAAGTAACAAATTTAAAAGATATACAAATGATGCTTGAGGCAATCATTCAGTCTTCTGAAGAGGCAATTTCAGTTGTTGATGAGGAAGGACGTGGAATTCTAATCAATCGGGCTTACACAAAACTAACCGGATTAACAGAAGAACAAGTGATAGGTAAGCCTGCTACAGCTGACATATCTGAGGGAGAAAGTATGCATATGAAGGTGTTGCAAACAAGGCGCGCTGTTCGAGGTGTAAGAATGAAGGTCGGCCCTGCGAAAAAAGATGTTATCGTAAATGTTGCACCTGTTATCGTGAGCGGAAAGCTCAAAGGAAGTGTTGGCGTAATCCATGACGTGTCAGAAATTAAAACACTCACAACTGAATTAAACAGAGCAAGACAGATCATTAGGACACTTGAAGCTAAATATTCTTTTGAAGATATTATTGGAGTTAGTGATGAGATGAAAATGGCTATTGAGCAGGCGAAGCTTGGAGCGAAAACCCCTGCCACCGTTCTGTTAAGAGGAGAATCAGGTACAGGTAAAGAACTTTTTGCCCACGCGATACATAATGCTAGTGATCGAAAATTCAATAAATTCATTCGGGTAAATTGTGCGGCTATTGCTGAAAACCTTCTTGAAAGTGAATTGTTTGGCTATGAAGAAGGGGCTTTTTCTGGTGCAAAACGTGGTGGAAAACGAGGGTTTTTTGAGGAAGCAAATAATGGAAGTATTTTCTTGGATGAAATAGGTGAACTTTCCGCCAATATGCAAGCGAAATTACTTCGTGTTTTACAGGAAAATGAAATTGTAAGAGTCGGAGGAACAAAGCCTACTTCTGTTAATGTTCGTTGTATTGCAGCGACGAATGTAAATATCGAAAAAGCAATGGCTGAGGGTCTTTTTCGTGAAGATCTGTACTATAGATTAAATCGTTATCCTATTTCCATTCCACCATTAAGAGATCGTAAAGAAGATATTCCTGCCCTTTGTGAGAGACTACTTCGTAAGTTAAACCAAGACTATGGAAGGAATATTGAGAGTCTCACGTCACAGGCAATTAAGAAGCTGATGGAGTATAATTGGCCGGGAAATGTAAGGGAGCTTGAAAATGTTCTAGGCAGGGCAATTATTTTTATGGAGCATCATGAGACAGCGATTGATGGGCAACATATACCATTGCTTCAGCAACCAGCCAAAGAGGCGAAGATACAAGATAATATCTCAATTGTTCATAATAATAGTGAAACACTTGCGGAAGCTGTAGAAAGAGTGGAAGCGGAAGTGATTAAGAAGTCTTTAGAACAACATGAATATAATCGAACCCAAACAGCAAAGGCTTTAGGAATATCACTCCGAAGTTTGTATTATAAGATGGAGAAATACAACCTTGCAAATAATAGCATGCAACATGATTCATAGTTTGCAAAATGATGCATAATCGTTATATGATAAGGGAGGATAAATTTCTTGTATTAAAAAATTTATCTCCCTAATTATACATATGTAAAAAAAGTTAAATGCGGATAAATGAATAATGGACAAGTTCAATATAAAAAATATAAATATTTTTGGCACGCTTCTTGCTTAAAAGATAGTAGAGGCTGATGAAAAACATCTTGGAAGGAAATGAGTAGCAAATGAATTTGGAAAGCCTTCTAAATGAAGCAGTGAACAAGAAAGGGCAAACTGTTGCAGTTGCTCAAGCAGAGGATGAGGAAGTAATAGAAGCTGTAGTGCAAGCTACTCATCGAGGTCTTGCACAATTTTTATTATTCGGTAATCGAGATGAAATTGACTATTTACTGAATCAAAAAAATGTAGCAAAAGAACATGTGCACATTTTTCATGCTAGAACTAAGGAGCAAGCAGCAGAACTAGCTGTTAGAGCGGTTCACCAAAATGAAGCGACCGTACTTATGAAAGGTAATATCTCAAGTTCCATCCTTTTAAAGGCTGTCTTAAATAAGGAATATGGGTTAAGAACGGGAAGGATTTTATCTCATGTAGCTTTGTTTGATGTTCCGGGTTTTACCAATTCAATTATTGTGACTGATGCTGCGATGAATATTGTTCCTGATTTACTTCAGAAAGAGCAAATTATTGTTAATTCTGTCCAAATTGCTCAATCCATTGGTATAAAACTACCTAAAGTAGCAGCAATTGCTGCTATTGAGGGGATAAATCCTTCTATGCAAGCAACGTTAGATGCAGCTTCACTAACGATAATGAATAAAAGAGGACAAATAAAAGATTGTATCATTGATGGACCGTTAGCGCTTGATAATGCAATTTCTATATCGGCGGCTGAACATAAAGGAATTACAAGTGAGGTAGCCGGTCAGGCTGATATCTTACTTGTCCCGACTATTGAAGTAGGAAATGTACTTTATAAGTCTTTAATTTATTTTGCGAAGGCTAAGGTTGGGGCAGTGATTGCAGGAGCAAAAGCACCAATTGTTTTAACGAGTCGATCTGATTCTTCAGAAAGCAAACTTTATTCATTGGCGTTAGCTTTATGTTCAACCGGAAAGTAATCATTAGGAGGAAACACAATATGGAAATTTTTAAATATATGGAGCAGTACGATTATGAGCAATTGGTATTTTGTCAGGATAAACAATCAGGATTAAAGGCGATTATTGCCATCCATGACACAACGTTAGGACCTGCCTTAGGTGGGACGCGCATGTGGACATATAATTCTGAAGAAGAAGCGATAGAAGATGCTCTTCGTTTAGCACGAGGAATGACTTATAAAAATGCTGCTGCCGGATTAAATCTTGGTGGAGGAAAAACAGTTATCATTGGAGATCCACGAAAAGATAAAAATGAAGAAATGTTTCGAGCATTTGGTCGTTACATCCAAGGGTTGAACGGTCGATACATTACAGCTGAGGATGTTGGTACAACGGTTGCTGATATGGACTTAATTCATGAAGAAACAGATTATGTGACAGGAATTTCACCTGCTTTTGGGTCATCAGGCAATCCGTCACCTGTTACAGCTTATGGAGTTTATCGTGGCATGAAAGCAGCAGCAAAAGAGGCGTTTGGTACTGACTCACTCGAAGGTAAGGTCGTTGCGGTTCAAGGAGTTGGAAATGTTGCGTATAATCTTTGCAAGCATTTACATGAAGAGGGTGCACAACTAATCGTAACAGATATTAACAAAGATGCAGTACGTCGTGCGGTTGAAGATTTTAATGCAAGAGCAGTAGAGCCAAATGAAATATACGGAGTAGACTGTGATATCTATGCTCCTTGTGCACTGGGTGCAACTATTAACGATGTAACAATTCCACAGTTAAAAGCTAAGGTTATTGCTGGAGCAGCAAATAATCAGCTGAAAGATACGCAACATGGTGACATTATTCATGAAATGGGTATTGTTTATGCACCGGATTATGTTATAAACGCAGGTGGCGTAATTAATGTGGCTGATGAACTATATGGATACAACAGCGAAAGAGCGCTGAAAAAAGTTGAAACGATTTATAACAATATTTCACGTGTAATTGAAATAGCAAAACGTGACGGAATCCCTACTTATCTTGCAGCAGACCGCTTAGCAGAGGAAAGAATTGAACGAATGAGAAATTCACGTAGTCAATTTCTACAAAATGGACATCATATTTTAAGTCGTAGATAATTAAATCCAGGGAGTCAGGAGTGTGCTTCTAACTCCCTCGTACATAATCCTATCTTTTGGAAAAGATGTCTGAGAAACAGCGGAGGTTTAGACGTTGGAATTAAAAGAATATCGAATCCTTGTCATTAATCCGGGATCCACTTCAACAAAGATTGGTGTTTTTGATAACGAAAGATCGATCTTTGAAAAAACATTAAGACATGATTCTGAGAAGCTGAATACCTTTCCTCATATTATCGATCAGTATGAGTTTCGAAAACAAACGATCTTAGAAACACTAGATGAAGAAGGAATGAACATTTCGAAATTAAGTGCCGTTTGTGGACGTGGAGGTTTACTTCGTCCGATTGAAGGCGGCACCTATACAGTTAATGATCAAATGATTGAGGACTTGCGGAAAGGATTTGCTGGTCAACATGCGTCTAATTTAGGCGGTATTATTGCATTTGAAATTGCGGATGCCTTAAATATCCCTGCGTTTATTGTTGACCCTGTTGTTGTAGATGAAATGGAAGAGATTGCGAAAATCTCAGGTGTTCCATCCATTCAACGAAGAAGTATCTTTCATGCCTTAAATCAAAAAGCTGTCGCAAGAAGAGTGGCATCGGATTTAAATAAACGATATGAAGATTTGAATTTAATCGTTACCCATATGGGTGGTGGAATTACAGTTGGTGTTCATCGTAACGGACGTGTAATCGATGTAAACAATGGATTGCATGGTGACGGGCCTTTTAGTCCTGAACGTGCAGGGACAGTTCCAGCAGGAGACCTTGTAAGTATGTGTTATTCTGGAGAATACTTCCGTGAAGAAATGATGAAAAAACTAGTAGGTCAAGGTGGACTCGTTGGATATCTAGGGACGAATGATGCAATTAAAGTTGAAAAAATGGTGGAGGCAGGAGATCAAAAAGCTGCCCTGATTTATTCAGCTATGGCCTATCAAATTGCGAAAGAAATAGGTTCAGCAAGTGCTGTATTAAAAGGGAAAGTCGATGCGATTGTGTTAACAGGCGGACTTGCATATGGCAAAAAATTTGTGAAAGAAATTTCTTCCTACATTGATTGG
This sequence comes from Bacillus sp. AFS040349, assembly GCF_002577655.1. NCBI lineage: Bacteria > Bacillati > Bacillota > Bacilli > Caryophanales > Bacillaceae > Bacillus > Bacillus sp. AFS040349. Next base: position 64,636 of record NZ_NUMC01000028.1, read on the forward strand.
ATTGCAGATGTTTTAGTTTTTCCAGGTGAAAATGAACTTCAGGCTTTAGCAGAAGGTGCTTTACGAGTACTGAGAAATGAAGAAGATGCAAAACATTATCCTAATGAAAAGATGGTTTCAAAGATCTTTTAGTCATATGCGAATGTTTGAAGCTAGATAAAGAGAGGGTGTTTTAATGGCGACGGAATATGATTTGGTTATTCTCGGGGGAGGTACAGGAGGCTATGTAGCAGCTATTCGTGCTTCTCAGCTTGGTCTTAAAACAGCGGTTGTTGAAAAAAGCAAGCTAGGAGGAACCTGTCTTCATAAAGGCTGTATCCCTAGCAAAGCTTTATTGAGAAGTGCTGAAGTATATGCAACGACTAAAAAATCAGAAGAATACGGTGTTGAAACATCTGGAGTGAATTTGAACTTTTTAAGAGTTCAAGAACGTAAGCAATCAATAGTAAATCAATTATATACTGGTGTCCAGCAGTTAATGAAAAAAGGAAAGATAGATGTTTATGAAGGGATTGGCCGTATATTAGGTCCTTCCATCTTTTCGCCGATGCCCGGTACCATCTCTGTTGAAATGAACAATGGAGAAGAAAATGAAATGCTAATACCTAAAAATGTTATTATCGCAACTGGGTCTAGACCACGTACTCTGCAAGGCTTAGAAATTGATGGGAACATTGTATTAAGTTCTGATGAAGCACTTGAATTAACGGAACTACCAAAATCAATCCTCATTGTTGGTGGTGGAGTAATTGGAATAGAATGGGCATCCATGCTCTCAGATTTTGGTGTTGAGGTAACTGTACTGGAATATTCAGATCGAATTCTTCCGACAGAAGATAAAGAGATAGCGAAAGAAATGAATAAGCTAATGACAAACAAAGGTATTACACTTGTCACTAGTGCCAAGGTTTTACCTGCAACAGTAAGTAAAGACAAAAATGGCATTTCCGTGAAAGCTGATCATAACGGGGAAATGAAAGAATTTACAGCCGAAAAAATGCTAGTATCTGTTGGACGATTACCAAATGTCGAAGGAATTGGAGTAGAAAATACAGATATTCAGCTTGAAAAGGGTTATATCAATACCAATGATTTTTACCAAACGAAAGAGTCTCATATTTATGCAATTGGGGATGTGATCGGGGGATTGCAGCTTGCTCATGTTGCCTCATATGAGGGAATCATTGCGGTTGAACATATAGTAGGAAAAGAGCCTATGCCAATGGATGAAACCCTCATTTCAAAGTGTATCTACAGTTCTCCTGAAATTGCTAGTGTTGGCTATACAGAGGACGAGGCAAAAGAGAAAGGCTTTAAAGTAAAGGTAGGAAAATTTCCTTTTAAAGCGATAGGAAAAGCTCTTGTCTACGGAGAAACAGATGGATTTGTTAAGCTGATTGCTGATTCAGAGTCAGATGACTTATTGGGTGTTCATATGATTGGACCTCATGTCACAGACATGATTTCTGAAGCTGGACTTGCAAAAGTGTTGGATGCAACTCCGTGGGAGATTTCACATACGATTCACCCACATCCAACTTTATCCGAAGCAATTGGTGAAGCCGCTCTTGCGGTTTATGGAAAAGCGATCCATTCATAAATTACATTTATCTTGCCTGAAATAAAGAGTCTGGTAGAACAAATAGTCTTAATCTATAACAGTTACGTTGCTACCAGTGCTCATCCTTTTAAATAGGAGGAATTGATATGACAGAAAACCGTCATCTCTCATTAAACCTTACGGATGAAGATGTATTAAATATGTATGAAACAATGTTATTAGCAAGGAAAATTGATGAACGTATGTGGTTATTAAACCGTTCAGGTAAAATACCATTTGTCATTTCTTGCCAAGGACAGGAAGCAGCTCAAGTAGGTGCTGCATATGCGTTAGATCGTAACAATGACTATGTACTTCCTTACTACCGTGATATGGGTGTTGTTCTAGCATTTGGTATGACAGCAAAAGAACTTATGCTTTCTGCTTTTGCTAAAGCGGAAGATCCAAATTCAGGTGGTCGACAAATGCCCGGACATTTTGGTCAAAAGAAAAACAGGATTGTAACGGGCTCTTCACCTGTTACAACACAAGTGCCTCATGCAGTAGGGGTTGCTCTAGCTGGTAGAATGCAAAAGGAAAATCTTGTAACATTCGTTACATTTGGGGAAGGCTCTTCCAATCAGGGAGATTTTCATGAAGGAGCCAATTTTGCTGCTGTTCATAAACTTCCTGTTATATTCATGTGTGAAAATAACAAATATGCTATTTCAGTTCCTTATGACAAACAAGTTGCATGTGAGAAAATTTCAGATCGAGCCATAGGGTATGGTATGCCTGGTGAAACGGTTGATGGAAATGATCCACTTGAAGTATATCGAGCTGTAAAAGAAGCTGCAGACCGCGGTCGTCGCGGAGAAGGTCCTACCTTAATTGAAACAATCTCCTATCGCTTAACACCACACTCTAGTGATGATGATGATCGTAGCTATCGTGAGCAGGAAGAAGTGGCTGAAGCGAAGAAAAACGATCCTATCTTAAAATTTGCTCAATACTTAAAAGAATTAAATATTTTAACCGATGAAAAAGAAAAACAAATCGTTGAAAACATTATGAATCTTGTAAACGAAGCAACTGAATACGCTGAAGCGGCTCCATATGCGGATCCAGAACATGCGTTAAAGTATGTATACGCAGAGTAAGGGGGAAGAAAAATGGCGATTATTTCTTATATAGATGCCATTACAATGGCGATGCGTGAAGAAATGGAGCGCGATGAAAAAGTTTTTGTTTTAGGAGAAGATGTTGGCTTAAAAGGTGGAGTTTTTAAAGCAACAGCTGGATTATACGAAAAATTCGGTGAAGAAAGAGTCATTGACACTCCTCTGGCTGAGTCAGCGATTGCTGGTGTAGGAATTGGTGCAGCGATGTATGGAATGAGACCGATCGCTGAGATGCAGTTTGCTGATTTTATTATGCCTGCAGTAAATCAAATTATTTCAGAAGCAGCAAAAATTCGTTATCGCTCTAACAATGATTGGACTTGTCCTATAACGATAAGAGCACCCTTTGGTGGAGGAGTGCATGGTGCATTGTATCACTCGCAATCAGTGGAGGCGGTTTTTGCTAACCAGCCAGGGTTGAAAATTGTCATCCCATCAACTCCTTATGATGCGAAAGGCTTGTTAAAGGCTGCCATTCGTGATGAAGATCCAGTGTTATTTTTTGAACATAAGCGTGCTTATCGTTTAATCAAAGGTGAAGTTCCAGCAGATGATTATGTGTTACCAATTGGAAAAGCTGATGTAAAGCGTGAAGGAGAAGACGTAACGGTTATCACTTATGGTCTATGTGTTCATTTCGCCTTGCAAGCTGCCGAACGTTTAGCTAATGATGGTATTTCCGTACACGTTCTTGATTTAAGAACAATTTATCCTTTAGACAAAGAAGCAATCATTGAGGCTGCTTCAAAAACAGGAAAAGTTCTTCTTGTGACAGAGGATAATAAAGAAGGAAGTATTATCGGTGAAGTGTCGGCCATTATTGCAGAGAATTGCTTATTTGATTTAGATGCACCAATTAAACGATTAGCTGGACCAGATGTTCCGTCAATGCCTTATGCCCCAACGATGGAAAAATACTTTATGATTAATCCTGATAAAGTTGAGGCAGCGATACGTGAGCTTGCTGAATTTTAATAGTAAAGCCTTTTTAATGAGGAGGATTATAAGTGGCAATTGAACAAATTAAAATGCCTCAACTAGGTGAAAGCGTCACAGAGGGTACCATTAGCAAGTGGCTTGTGGCTGTTGGTGATACAGTGAATAAGTATGATCCCCTTGCTGAAGTAATGACAGATAAAGTAAATGCAGAAGTACCATCTTCTTTTACAGGTGTTATTAGTGAGCTAATTGCAGAAGAAGGAGATACTTTAGCAGTTGGTGAAGTGATTTGTACAATAGAGGTCAGTGGGATAGAGCATAAAGGTGAAAGTAAAGAGGTCACTAAGAATAATAAGGAATCTGTTTCAGAACATAACGTTAGCATGAATGATCAATCGAATAAAAAACGCTATTCACCTGCAGTTCTAAGAATTGCCCAAGAACATGATATAAACTTAGAGCTAGTAAATGGAACGGGTGCGGGTGGAAGAATTACAAGAAAAGATCTATTAAAGCTAATAGAAAGTGGAGCAATTCCTTCTGGTCAGCTAGAAGAGAAAAAGCCGGTTGAGGAAATCCCTGTAAATAATATTTCAGAATCACTATCCAAACAAACTCAGCCTCTACCACCGAGTGCTCCGGGAGATATTGAAATTCCAGTATCAGGAGTTAGAAAAGCAATTGCTGCAAACATGGTTCGCAGCAAACATGAAGCTCCTCATGCATGGATGATGATGGAAGTGGATGTTACAAATTTAGTTCAATACCGTAATTCTGTAAAAGATGAATTTAAGAAAAATGAAGGCTTTAACTTAACTTTCTTTGCCTTTTTTGTAAAAGCAGTAGCTCAAGCACTAAAAGAATTTCCTCAAATTAATTCAATGTGGGCGGGAGATAAAATTATCCAGAAAAAGGAGATTAATATTTCCATAGCTGTTGCAACAGAGGATTCACTTTACGTTCCGGTTATTAAAAATGCAGATGAGAAAACAATCAAGGGAATTGCAAGAGAGATTACAGATCTTGCATATAAAGTCCGAAGCGGAAAATTAACCTCAGCTGATATGCAGGGTGGAACATTTACGGTAAATAACACTGGTTCTTTCGGATCTGTACAATCAATGGGGATAATTAATTATCCACAAGCAGCAATTGTTCAAGTTGAATCTATTGTTAAGAGACCTGTCATTATTGATGGCATGATAGCTGTAAGAGATATGGTTAATTTATGTATGTCTTTAGATCATAGAGTGCTTGATGGATTAATTTGCGGTCGATTCTTATCGCGGGTTAAAGAAATTCTAGAAACTACATCAAAAGAAACTACATCGATTTATTAAGTTGTTCAAAAAGGAAGCAATGGTTAAGGTTGCTTCTTTTTTATTTTTTTCCAATTTCACAAAAAGTTTTTAAAAAAACAAATCTTTTTTTAAATCATACTGAAATAACAAGGAGCAAAGGTTTGTAGAACATCATTGCTGTTGGAAAAAAATTATAATAAAATAAAATTGTAAGCGCATTCTTTTTTGTGTAGATAAAATGGAGTGTGCTTCACGGCACCTAAGAATGCATAACATAGGATAAGTCAAACATGTTAGTCGATAAGGGGGTGGGCTTCCTTTTAGGAAGCACATGATGGGAGACGGACAAATACGAGCAGAAAATAGACGAGAATTATGGGAACATGAAGTAGAAAAAGCGTTAAGGGGTAAAACGCTTGAAATTCTTAACAAAGCTACATACGAGGGAATCAAAATTAAACCTTTATATGATGAAACGGACTTAAAAGATACGAAGAATAAACAAAATAGTTTAAAAGCAAAACCTGATAGATCTTGGAAAATAAGTCAAGCGGTTAATTGTGAGTATGCAGAAGAAATACAAGAGAAAATTAAGAATTCAAAATTGAGAGGACAAAATTCTTTCTTTCTTCGACATTTTCAAAATTTAAGGAAAAAAGAAGAGTTGCAAACTGCTTTTAAACACGTTGATTGGAAGAATGATTCAATTTTTTTTGATGTTAGAAATCAGCTTGGAGTGATTCCACATTTTTTACATCTGAGAAAAGAGCTACATCAACTAAAAGACTTACAAGGTACAATTGGCTTTGATCCATATGAAGACATACTAACAAACGGTGAGGATTCTTTATCACTTTCAACTAAGCTAGATTTCCTGGCAGATACAATCAAATGGATGAGTGGAAATGACTGTAATGCTCGCTGCATAGTCATTAAAGGAAATGTGTACAGTGAAGCTGGAGCGAATGCTCAACAAGAGCTTGTTTACACTTTTTCACATGCTCTTGAGATTATAAATGAATTATTAAATCAACAAGTACCTTTGCAGCAAATCGTAAATAGAATGACGTTTTCATTTGGAATAGGCTCAAATTTTTTTATGGAAATAGCAAAGTTTCGAGCTGCTCAGCATATATGGACATCACTTTTGCATGCTTTAGGAGTGGCAAATGCAGCAATTTCTAAACTTTATCTGCATGCTGTCACCTCAACATATAATAAAACAATATTTGATGTTCATGTAAATTTATTACGTACGACGACAGAAAGCTTTTCGGCTATAAGTGGAGGTGTAGATGAATTAACCATACTACCTTTTGATTCTGTGATAGATCAGCAATCTCAGCTTGGTGAAAGGATTTCTCGCAACATTCACTTTATTTTGCAAGAAGAAAGTTTACTTTCAAAAATAAACGATCCTGCAGCAGGATCTTACTATATTGAAGCGTTAACAAATGAATTGTCAGAAAGGGTATGGGAGGAACTCAAAGAAATTGAAGAAAAAGGTGGATTTATTCAACAGTTAATAGAGGGAAATGTACAAAAAAACATAAATAAAATTGCTGATCAAAGAGTACGTGATCTTGATTATCGCAAAAACTTAGTGATTGGAACTAACACGTTTGCTAATCCTGCTGATCAAGTTTCAAAAGATGATAGTCTTAAACCAAAAGTTTGTCACTATGAAGATCATACATTACATTATGTCTCCTCTTTCTATGAGGCATTACAATTTGTTTGTAAAGAAAAAACAACACCACGCTTAAAAAGTGACTCTATAGAAACTTCTTTGCAAGTACAGTCTTTAAAAACTACTAGATTAGTAGAGCATTTTGAAAAGCTTCGAATTAGGGCTCTTCATGCAAAAAGACAAGGGCAGGACATAAAAGTCGGTGTTGTAACGTTTGGGGAATTAAAAGATTACAAGTCAAGACTTGATTACATTTCTGGAATCCTTTTCTCGGGTGGAATAGATGTAGAGATTGCTTCAATGGGAGAAACAACAAAGTTCAAGCAAATGCGTTGCGTTATTCTGTGTGGAAACGACAAAAGTTACGAAGTGATTAATTCAACGTTCATTAATGGGTTACAAGCTGATAACGAAAATCTACATCTGTTTATTACAGGTAATAGACAAGAAGAGATTGTAAATGAATTACAGTTAGATGGAATGATTACTTCAAATATGAATGTTTATGAATTTTTAAAAAGCATTCAGAACATATTGGGGGTTAGTGGGAATTGAAAAGACTATCCATTTCTGATGCGCCATTAGTAAAAACAAAAACAAACATTCAACAAGACACTAATTCTTCACCTTTTATGACAAATGAACAAATTGAAGTGAAAAATGTTTATCGTAAAGATGATTTAGAAAATTGTAGACATCTAGGAACTTTTCCAGGAGTTGAGCCATTTGTACGTGGTCCATATGCAACGATGTATGTGAATCGTCCTTGGACAATTCGTCAATATGCTGGCTTCTCAACAGCAGAGGAAAGTAACGCATTTTATCGAAGGAATTTACAAATGGGGCAAAAGGGACTATCTGTTGCATTTGATTTAGCAACACACCGTGGGTATGATTCGGATCATCCAAGAGTGGTAGGAGATGTAGGAAAAGCGGGTGTGGCAATTGATTCCATCTTGGATATGAAAATTCTGTTTGATCAGATTCCATTGGATGAGATGTCGGTATCTATGACGATGAACGGTGCTGTACTACCAATTATGGCGTTTTACATTGTAACTGCTGAAGAGCAAGGTGTTTCAAAGGAAAAGCTAACAGGAACAATACAAAATGATATTTTAAAAGAATATATGGTTCGGAACACGTATATCTACCCTCCTGAAATGTCGATGAAAATTATAGGTGATATTTTTGAATATACGGCAAAAAATATGCCTAAATTCAATAGCATTAGTATATCAGGCTATCATATGCAGGAGGCAGGAGCACCTGCTGATCTTGAGCTAGCGTATACGTTAGCAGATGGACTTGAATATATAAGAACAGGTTTAAAAGCGGGCCTTACAATTGATCAATTTGCACCTAGATTATCTTTTTTTTGGGCAATCGGCATGAATTATTTTATGGAAGTTGCGAAAATGAGAGCTGCGCGTTATTTATGGTCATCGATTGTTAAGGATTTTAAGCCACAAAACCCTAAGTCATTGGCCTTGCGAACACATTCTCAAACATCGGGATGGAGTTTAACAGAACAAGATCCTTTTAATAATGTTGTACGTACTTGTATAGAAGCTCATGCTGCAGCGATGGGACATACACAATCACTTCATACAAATGCATTAGATGAGGCAATAGCTTTACCAACAGATTTTTCTGCTAGAATTGCTCGTAACACACAACTTTATCTTCAAAATGAAACCGGTATTTGTGATGTTATAGATCCGTGGGGCGGATCTTATTATGTTGAGTCTCTTACTCATTCATTAATTGAACGTGCTAAAAAGCATATTGATGAAATTGAGGAGCTTGGTGGAATGACAAAAGCAATAGAAACAGGTTTACCAAAAATGAAGATAGAGGAAGCGGCTGCTAGAAGACAAGCAAAAATAGATTCTGGAAGAGAAGTTATTATTGGTGTTAATAAGTTTAGGCTGGATCATGAAGACCCGATTGATATATTATCAATTAATAATACAGAAGTAAGAAAAAAACAAATTGAAAGAATTCGACAACTTAAAGAAAATCGAAATGAAGACGAAGTCAATCATGCTCTTCATCTTTTAACTAAAGCTGCTGCTAGTGGTGAAGGGAATTTATTAGAGTTGGCAGTAGAAGCAGCAAGAAAGCGAGCCACTTTAGGTGAAATATCGTTTGCAATCGAAAAGGTATCAAAACGCCACCAAGCAATGATCCGGTCAATTAGTGGGGTATATAGCTCAGAATACTCAAATGATGAAGAAATAAAAAAAGTGAGAGAAAGAACAGATCAATTTTACGAGCTAGAAGGAAGACGTCCAAGAATCTTAATAGCAAAGATGGGGCAGGACGGTCATGATCGCGGGGCAAAGGTAATTGCAACTGCTTTTGCTGATCTAGGCTTTGATGTTGATATTGGTCCGCTTTTTCAAACCCCTGAGGAAACAGCCAAACAAGCAGTTGAAAATGATGTGCATGTTGTTGGCATGAGCTCTCTAGCGGCAGGACATAAAACGCTTCTCCCTCAATTAATATCCGAATTGAAGAAGCTTGGTCGAGAGGATATTGTGGTCATCATTGGCGGTGTTATTCCATTCCAAGATTATGAGGAACTAAAAGAAAAAGGAGCAGCAGAGATCTTTGGTCCTGGTACAGTTATTCCAGTTGCAGCGGAAAAAGTACTTAAGAAGGTTTTCGATGTATTAGGATATGAGGAATTGCAAGAATGAGCAAGTTTCTAAAAAAAAATCGAGATATCCCTGTTGAGCGTTATATAAATGGAATTAAAAATGGAGATCGTGTTCTCTTAGCACAGGCTATAACTTTAGTTGAGAGTAATGCGAAACACCATTTTGAAAAAGCTCAACAAATTATCGAAGCTTTACTTCAAAAGAAAAGTAAATCAATAAGAATTGGAATTACTGGAGTTCCAGGAGCGGGAAAGAGTACGTTTATTGATGCATTTGGTACTTTTCTTTGTGAGCAAGGGAACCGAGTGGCTGTTTTAGCGGTAGATCCAAGTAGTCAAGTTTCTAAAGGTAGTATAATGGGAGATAAGACTCGTATGGAACGTCTATCCAGGCATCCAAATGCTTATATTCGACCTTCTCCTTCAGGTGGAAATCTTGGAGGAGTGAATAGAAAAACGAGAGAGACGATGATTTTGTGTGAGGCAGCAGGATACAACATTATTCTAGTAGAAACCATGGGTGTCGGACAAGGAGAATTTGTCGTACGTGATATGGTAGATTTCTTTCTTCTCCTTGTTTTAACAGGTGCAGGTGATGAGCTGCAAACGATGAAAAAAGGCATTATGGAGTTGCCAGATTTAGTTGTTGTAAATAAAGCAGATGGAGATAATAAAGAAAAGGCTAATCAAGCTAAGCATGAATATAATACAATTCTACATTTCTTAAAATCCTATACAGAAGGCTGGGTAACAAAAGCTGTAACAGCCTCGGCAAAAGAAGAAGTCGGCATTAATGAAGTTTGGAATATTATTCACTCATTTCAAGAATATACAAAGAAAAATCATTTGTTCTACGAAAGAAGAGCTGAACAACAGCGAAATTGGCTTCATGACTTACTTAAGCAGGAGTTGTATCGTTATTTTTACAATCACGCTGACATAAAGGAACAGCTAATAAAAGCGGAACGTACAGTTATAAGCGGAGAAAAAAGTGTTGCTTTAAGTGCCCTTGATTTACTGAATTTATTCATGGGAAAGAAAATTTAAGCGATACATTTGCTCATTTTATCAAAACATTGGTAAAATACATCTATAGAGAGTAAAGGAGAGATTTTCTTTGAACATGGATTTTAATTTATTTATGAATGATATTGTGCAACAAGCACGTAAAGAGATTGTTGCTGCAGGCTATACTGAGCTAAAAACACCTGAAGAAGTGGAAGATGTTCTTAATAAACAAGGTACAACACTTGTTATGGTAAACAGTGTGTGTGGATGTGCTGGAGGAATTGCAAGACCTGCTGCTGCTCATGCTATTCACTATGACAAGCGTCCAGATCAATTAGTAACTGTTTTTGCTGGACAAGATAAAGAAGCGACAGCACGTGCGCGTGAAATGTTCACAGGCTACCCCCCATCTTCACCTTCATTTGCATTATTAAAAGATGGTAAACTATTAACAATGGTTGAACGCCATGAAATTGAAGGACATGACCCAATGAGTGTTGTTGGCAAACTTCAATCTGCTTTTGATGAATATTGTGAGGAAGTATAAAATTAGATAACGAGAAAAACTACACCGACCAATGCTATTTCAGCATCGAGAGGTGTAGTTTTTTTGTTAGAAAAATATTATTGCTTTAACTTAAATATACGACTTATATATTTTTTCAGAAAAGTATTAATTAACAGAAAAATTTTATAATTACATTTTTATAAATTATGATTGCATAAATATAAACCTGTGTTAAAATACAAAATATCGAATAAATATTACATGATATTTATAAAAACTAGGAGATACTTATTATAGGAGGAAACTATCATGAAGAAATTATCATTATTCATTATAAGTATTTTAATGATTGGTTATTAGCAGCTTGCGGTACGGCAACAGAAGAAGGTAATGAAACATCAGGATCTGAAGGAGATAGCAAAAAAGTCTTAAAAATGGCAACGTCTGCTGATTACCCGCCATTTGAATATATTGATACAGCAAAAGGTAGCGACATTATTGGATTTGATATTGATTTGGTTAATGCTTTAGCAGAAAAAACAGGTTATGAAGTCGAAGTTCAAGATATGGATTTTAATAGTTTAATTCCAGCTCTACAAGCAAAGCAAATTGATTTAGTTTTAGCAGGAATGACACCTACACCTGAACGTGCGGAGAACGTTGATTTTACAGACATTTATTATACAGCTAATCATATGATTGTTTCATTAAAGGATAATGAAGTAAAAAGTGTTGAAGAACTAGATGGAAAAACAGTTGGTGTACAACTAGGTTCAATTCAAGAAGAAAAGGCAGCGGAAATGGCGGAGCAAGTTTCACTCAAGGTGGAAAACCGCAATAAAATTTCTGAGCTAATTCAGGAATTAAAATCAGGTCGTATTGACGCAGCCGTTATTGAAGATACAGTTGCAGCTGGATATTTTGATAAAGATGATCAGTTAGCTGGATTTACACTTGATTCAAGTGAGGAAGCAGGTTCAGCGATTGCCTTCCAAAAAGGTAGCGAGTATACAGAAGAGTTTAATAAGGCACTAAATGAGATGAAAGAAAACGGTGAACTTGATGAATTAATTATCAAGTGGTTCGGTGGCAAAGAATAAGGTGAAAACCTTACTAGAAGAGGCTAACTCAGAAGGAAATTCCTTTGGTTTGAGTCAGCCTCTTTTCATTCGTAGATCATTGTTAACTGAAAGGAGTTGAATGGATATGGACTTGGATTTTTTTGCTTCTATTGTCCCATCTATACCTTTTATATTAGAAGGAATATTAGTCACATTAAAAATTGTTGTTTTATCTTTATTGCTTGGTTTTGCTTGGGGGATTGTTCTTGCATTATTTAAGATAAGCCGTATTAAACCTTTAATGTGGATTGCTGATGCATATACATCAATCTTTAGAGGAACACCACTAGTCTTACAATTGCTTATTATTTATTTTGGTTTGCCGCAGATCCTAGGTTTTCCGATTGATCCGTATCCGGCTGCAGTTGCTGCCTTTACATTAAATTCAGGTGCCTATATATCTGAAATAATTCGTGCAGGAATTAACGCGATTGATAAAGGTCAGCAAGAGGCTTCAATGGCTTTAGGTATTCCTTATTCAAAAATGATGAAGGATATTATTCTACCTCAAGCATTTAAAAATATTTTACCAGCATTAATGAACGAATTTATCACGTTAACGAAAGAGTCGGCAATTGTAACAGTTATTGGAGTGCAAGATATTATGAGACGAGCTTACCAAGTAGGTGCGGATTCATATAATTACTTTGCACCGTTACTTTTTGCCGGATTGATTTATTATATTTTAGTTATGTTCTTAACTCTTCTTGGTAAAGGACTAGAAGGGAGAATGAAACGAAGTGATTAAGATTGAAAATCTTCATAAATCATATGGTAATCTAGAAGTATTAAAGGGTATTTCTACTACTATTACAGCTGGTGAAGTAATTGCCATTATTGGTCCTTCCGGGTCAGGAAAATCAACATTTTTACGTTGTTTAAATTTACTTGAAAAACCGACAGAAGGTAGTGTATGGATAAATGATAGTGAATTAACACATCCGAAAACAGACATTGCCAAGGTGAGGCAAAATGTTGGGATGGTGTTTCAGCATTTTCATTTATTTCCACATAAGACGGTGCTTGATAACTTAACATATGCACCGATTACTGTTAAAGGTCTTTCGAAAAATGAGGCAGAAGAACAAGCGAAAACCTTGTTAAACAAAGTAGGTCTTCTTGAGAAGGCAAATGAATACCCGAATCGTTTATCAGGTGGACAAAAACAAAGGGTTGCCATTGCTAGGGCACTAGCGATGAATCCAGATGTTATGCTTTTTGATGAGCCTACATCTGCTCTAGACCCTGAAATGGTCAAAGAAGTATTAGAAGTTATGAAAGATTTGGCTCAAACGGGTATGACCATGGCAATTGTGACACATGAAATGGGGTTTGCGAAGGAAGTTGCAGATCGTGTTCTTTTCTTAGACGGAGGCCTGCTAGTGGAAGATGCAGCGCCAAGCGATTTCTTTACCGCTCCTAAAACTAAGCGTGCTCAAGATTTTCTTGAAAAGATGCTCTAATAGATATCATAAAAAGATGATCTTAAATTGATCATCTTTTTTCGTTTTTTTAAAGTAAATAGTGTAAACTATTGTTCATAATGGAGTTTTAAGGAGATTATCTATGTTTAAGATTGGCTATCGTACAGCTAAAACGGCACTTGGAACAACTCTTGCTATTATGCTCGCACAATTTTTAGGTTTAGACAATTATACCTCTGCAGGAATTATTACAATTCTATGTATACAGGTAACAAAGAAGAAATCTTTAAAAAGTTCTTGGGCACGCTTTCTTGCCTGTTTAATAGCAATGATATTTTCTTTTGTCTTTTTTGAAGGTATTGCATATCATCCGTTAGTGATAGGAGTTCTTTTGTTATTTTTTATTCCAACAACTGTTGTTGTAAAGGCGACTGAAGGTATCGTGACAAGCACTGTTGTTATTTTTCACCTATTCAGTGAAGAACAAATAACACTTGAAATTATCGGAAATGAATTATCAATCGTTGTAATAGGAATTGGGATGGCTCTTATTATGAATTTATATATGCCTAGTGTAGAGAAAAAATTAAAAAATTTACAAATTGAAATTGAAGAAAATTTGGTCATTATCTTTCAAGAAATTGAATGCTATTTAACAGAAAAAGATCAAAAATGGGATGGAAAGGAAATCACTAAAACAGCAAAGCTTATAGATGAGGCGAAAACAATCGCATTTCGAGATGTTGAAAATCATTTCTTACGCCATGAGAATTCGTATTATCATTATTTCAAAATGAGAGAAAAACAATTTGAGATCATCGAGCGAGTCATTCCGATTGTTACATCAATACATATTGCTATTGAACAAAGTAGAATGATTGCCGACTTTTTACATGAATTAAGTTTAAATATTCATCCAGGGAATACAGCAAATAAATTTCTTAACCAACTACAAGAAATGAAAAGGTCTTTTGAGGAAATGGATTTGCCAAAAACAAGGGAAGAGTTTGAAGCAAGAGCAGCTTTACTGCATTTTATAAAAGAAATGGAGCAGTATTTAGTTATAAAAAGTCAATTTAAAGGGATGGAGCCTAACCGAAGATTGCATGGAATAAAAGCAACCTGAACATATTAAAAGAAAAAGGACGGTGATTTTTTTGAAAGCATTGTTACTTTTTCTTTTTATTATTCATTCACCATTCTGGCCTATAGGAGATAATCCATTACCTGGTGATCCTTTTATTATCATTAATAAACAAACAAATGAATTGGCCTTTATCAATGAAAATGAAATAAAGGAAATTCATCATGTGGCAACAGGAAAATCGAAGGAACTTACACCTGAAGGTAAGTTTACAATAACAGTTAAGGCAGTGGACCCTTATTACCGGAAAAAAGATATACCCGGAGGTGATCCCAAAAATCCTCTTGGGACAAGATGGATTGGTTTTGATGCTGAAGATACGGATGGACGAACATTTGGAATTCATGGTACAAATAACAAAGACTCAATTGGACACTATGTAACTCAAGGTTGTGTTAGGATGCGCAACGAAGAAGTTGAAGCTTTTTATGAAAAAGTTCCTTTAGGCACAAAAGTGTTTATTACTAATGCAGAAGAATCATTTCAGGACCTAGCAGAAGAACACGGTGCAATAACAAAAGAGTCTGAAAGATAAGGTTTTACCTTTCTTTCAGACTCTTTTGTTGTTTCTTTAACATCAATTTTGATCTTAGAACATGAATCATCGAATCAAAACATGAATATCTTTTACAATTATTATTGAAACGAGGTAATGTTTAAATAGTAACTGATACATTACCCTATAGATATCATATAATCTCTTGCATTTAAAACCAAGCTGATAAACCAGCAAGTAAAGTTGTGATAAGCATAACGCCGATCATTAAATAAACGACAACTTTTTGTGTTTTACGTGACATATTTCTTCACTCCTTGTACGTATATTCTATCGTGAAAGTTTCATTTGGACAACAGTTAAAATGTGAAAGAATTTCGTCAAAAAAAGAGGGATTCCTTTATTGAAAAGAGAAGAAATATTATATCTTGATAGCGTTTTCATCATAAGGTGGGGAGAGATGAGTGTTGATAAACAAAGTTGATCATATTGGAATTGCCGTACATTCAATAGAAGATGCATTAACATTCTATAGAGACGTTTTGCAACTTAGATTAATAGGTGTTGAGGAGGTTCCGAAACAACAAGTAAAAGTAGCCTTCCTAAAAGCTGGAGAAACAAAAATCGAATTGTTAGAGCCGATGTCTGAGGAATGTACAATTGCCAAATTTCTCTTGAAAAAGGGCGAGGGAATTCACCATATTGCATTAGGGGTAAATGATATAAATGCTCGTTTAAAGGAATTAAAGGAAAATGGAATTCCACTTATTGATGAAAAAGTGCGAAGTGGTGCAGCTAATTCAAATATTGCGTTTATTCACCCATCGGCAGGAAATCGCGTGTTGGTTGAGTTATGTGAAAAAAAGAGGGGTGAACATAATGAATCATGATATTTATGAAAAAATTAACGAATTATATGAAAGAAGACGAGAGGTAGAGTTAGGTGGTGGTGATGAGAAAGTAGCTAAACAACACGAAAAAGGAAAATTAACCGCCCGAGAAAGAATAGATATATTACTTGATCCTGGTTCTTTTGTTGAAATCAATCCTTTTATCCAACATCGTTGTAACGATTTCGGCTTATCAGAAAAAAATGGTCCTGGTGATGGTGTTGTAACAGGTTATGGTAAAGTGAATGGAAAACCAATTTACCTGTTTTCTCAAGACTTTACTGTTTTTGGTGGAGCTCTAGGTGAAATGCATGCGATGAAGGTTGCGGCTGTTATGGATTTGGCTGCAAAAAATGGTACTCCTTTTGTTGGACTAAATGACTCTGGCGGTGCTAGAATTCAAGAGGGTGTGGTATCATTAGATGGCTATGGCCAAATCTTTTACCGTAACACAATTTATTCCGGTGTTATTCCTCAAATTTCTGTCATATTGGGACCGTGTGCAGGAGGTGCTGTTTATTCACCGGCTATCACGGATTTTGTTTTTATGGTCGAAAAAACAAGCCAAATGTTTATTACAGGTCCAAAAGTAATTGAAACCGTAACAGGAGAGAAAATAAGTTCAGAGGATTTAGGTGGTGCAAAAGTACATAATACAATTAGCGGAAATGCTCATTTTTCAGGCTCTACTGAAGAAGATGTCCTTTTACAAGTACGGAACTTATTAAGTTATTTACCGCAAAATAATGAAGAAAAGCCACCTGTCACCTCTGTGCCTGATTCAGATGATTACAGACCTGATTTAACAGAATGTATTCCTTTTGATGCCGTAAGACCATATGATGTGAGAACGGTAATTAATCAGGTTGTTGATGAACAATCATTTTTAGAAGTTCAGAAAGAATTTGCAAAAAACATTGTGATTGGATTAGCTAGGATTAAGGGAGAGGTTGTTGGTTTAGTTTGCAATCAACCGAAATATATGGCCGGCGGTTTAGATATCGATTCTTCTGACAAAGCAGCAAGATTTATACGTTTTTGTGATTCTTTTCAAATACCGCTCATTACATTTGAGGATGTGACTGGATTTTTCCCGGGAATTAAACAAGAACACGGAGGAATTATTCGTCATGGTGCCAAAATACTATTTGCTTATTCCGAGGCAACTGTTCCTAAAATAACAGTTATCTTAAGAAAAGCATACGGAGGTGCTTATGTAGCACTCAATAGTAAATCAATTGGAGCTGATCTTGTATATGCATGGCCAAATGCGGAAATTGCTGTTATGGGACCACAAGGAGCTGCGAATATCATCTTTGCTAAAGAAATTCAGGAAAGTCTTAATCCGGAGCAAACAAGGGCCGAGAAAATTGAGGAATATCGAAAAAAGTTCGCTAATCCATATGTTGCCGCAAGCCAAGGCATGGTGGATGATGTGATTGATCCTAGGGATACAAGGATTAAACTTACGCAGGCTTTGGAAATGCTAAGAACAAAAAAAGAAAATAGACCAGCAAAAAAACATGGGAATATTCCCCTTTAATACGTAGGAGGAAATGAATTTTATGATTAATAAACAACGTTTATTAGACGAGTTCCTTGAATTGGTTCAAGTTGACTCAGAAACAAAATATGAAGCAGAGATAGCAAAAGTACTAAAAAAGAAGTTTTCCGATCTGGGTTTATACGTTGTTGAAGATGATACAACAGCTGTAACAGGTCATGGAGCTGGAAACCTTATTTGTACATTAGAAGCGACTAAAGAAAATGTTGATCCTATTTATTTTACTTCCCACATGGATACTGTAGTACCTGGTAAGGGGAT
The DNA here is from genome assembly GCF_002577655.1 of Bacillus sp. AFS040349. Classification (NCBI taxonomy): domain Bacteria; kingdom Bacillati; phylum Bacillota; class Bacilli; order Caryophanales; family Bacillaceae; genus Bacillus; species Bacillus sp. AFS040349. The sequence goes on from NZ_NUMC01000028.1 coordinate 82,368, forward strand.
AAAGCCAAGTATCAAAGGTGGTTATGTGGTGACAGATGGAACTACTATACTTGGTGCAGATGATAAGGCAGGTTTAGCAGCTATGCTTGAAGCGATTAGAACCTTAAAAGAACAAAACATTCAGCATGGAAAAATAGAATTTATCATAACAGCCGGAGAGGAATCAGGTTTAGTGGGAGCTAAAGCGTTGGATCCGAGTTTAATGACAGCAAAGTTTGGTTACGCGCTTGATAGTGATGGTAAAGTTGGGACAATTATTGTAGCAGCTCCAACACAAGCTAAAGTTAAGGCAACAATTTATGGGAAAACAGCACATGCTGGTGTAGCTCCTGAAAAAGGTGTTTCGGCGATTACAATTGCTGCAAAGGCAATTGCAAAAATGCCTTTAGGAAGAATTGATCATGAAACAACTGCCAATATAGGACGTTTTGAAGGGGGTACACAAACAAATATCGTGTGTGATTTAGTACATATCCTAGCAGAAGCCCGTTCTCTAGTGCCGGAAAAGATGGAAGAACAAGTAAAGAAAATGAAAGAAGCTTTCGAAAGTGTTTCCAAAGAGATGGGTGGAAGTGCAGAAGTTGATATTGAGGTTATGTATCCAGGGTTTAAATTTGGTGACGGAGATCATGTTGTGGAAGTTGCGAAACGTGCTGCAGCAAGAATCGGTCGTAACAGTGAACTGCAAACAAGTGGCGGTGGTAGTGATGCAAACGTAATCGCTGGTAATGGAATTCCAACAGTCAACTTAGCAGTAGGTTATGAAGAAATTCATACAACAAACGAAAAAATGCCAATTGAGGAACTTGAAAAAACAGCTGAACTTGTTTTAGCTGTTATTCAAGAAGTGGCTCAGTAATGCGTAGCGCTTGGATTATTCCAAGCGCTTTTTGGTGTTTATTCCCCAAAAGTGAATCTCTCTCCAAATAACTTGATTATTACCATCAATAGATTTCAAAAAATTAAAGAAAATAAGAAGGTACCTAATCAAATATTTAAGGAGGGGTTTGCATTGATAAAGAAAAAGCTTGGATTGATTACTACGAGTGCTTTAGTTGTTGGGTTAGTCGCATGTAACAATAACGAAGGTGCTTTCGAAACAGATAACAGAACAAATACAATGGATGTTGCAGAGAATGTAAATTATAACGGACGAACAAGTTATGGACCTTTTACGAGGGATATAAATACACTTGACAGAGTAGATAATAATCGTTTTAGAACAACAAATCCTGATAATAACATCAAAGATAATGATTACGAACTAGTTACTGATCGTTTCATGGGAAATAAGGATCCGAATGGAATGACAATATCAAGTTCGAAAACAGATCTTTCGAGTGATAAATATCCACATACAAAGGCTATTGCTGTTCAAGAAGCAAAATATAAATTTATTAAAGCGAATTCCAATGAAGATGCTGAAAAACAAGCTCGTCAGTTTATTGAACAACAAAAGCAACAAGCGCAGCAAAAAGCTAATCAATTAGCGCAACGTTATACTGGACAGGCAAACCAGCAACAAGCTCAGCAGCAAGCTGCAAATCAGCAACAAGCACAAACAAAACAACAGGCAGATGCTCAACAAAATAATCAAGCAACAAACCAACAACCAGCACAACAACAGGCACCAGCTCAACAAGAGCAAGCAAAAGCGCCAGCGCAACAACAGACACCAGCTAAACAAGAACAAGCAAAAGCACCTGCTGAAAACCAACAGCCAGCACAAGGTGTTAATCAGGCTGTTCAGCAGGTTATTGACTTAACAAATGCAGAACGACGTAAAAATGGGTTACCTGATTTAAAAGCAGACACACAACTGAATGGCGTAGCTCAAAAGAAGTCGGAAGACATGAGACAAAATAATTATTTCTCACATACTAGCCCAACATATGGTTCGCCATTTGATATGATGAGGGATTTTGGAGTAACATATAAGACTGCTGGTGAAAATATCGCACAAGGTCAACGAACGCCACAAGAAGTTGTCCAAGCTTGGATGAATAGTGAAGGACATAGAAAGAATATTTTAAGTAAAGATTTTACGCACATTGGGATTGGATATGATTCAAATGGTCATCATTGGACACAAATGTTTGTAGGAAGATAAAATTTCTATTTTTTAACCAAAGAGATGAGTCTGTTTTACTACTGACTTATCTCCTTGGTTATTCAAGTGTAAACTCTTTAGTGATTTTAAAAGATGCCCCTTCCTCAGGAGTCATCCATGCAGTTAAAATATATTCTCCTTTTTGAAGATTTAACTCAGTCAAGTTGATTTTATATTGAAATTCTTCTCCAGGTGCAATAGTCTCTTCTCCTAATGCTGCAAGAAAGGAGGCTGTACTTGAATAAAGGAATAACTCCTGACCTTCCTTAGTTGATACAGAATAATCAACTCTTTGTGAGCTGGTAAATTCCAAAGTAATTGTTTCCTGCGTTTGATTTTTAACTATATATTTGTATTGAAGTGGACTAATTTCGATTATGCTTGATACCATATCACCTGCAACAATATCCAGATCACTTTCAGAATTATTACCTCCTTCTTGTTGATTCTCACTTGTATGACCATTCCCACAACCAAATAGTATTAACATGGTTATTAATAAACTAATGATAGCTCTCAATATCTACACCTACCTTTTATCGCTTTTTATATTTGTCGTTTTTCCAATAGAAAAGTTACAAAAAAATCTTATTTTATTTGTTTAGTTCAGATAATGTTTTATAAAAATATATAACTGAATTTTTGAAAAAATCATTGTATAACAATGGAAATTATGTATAATGAGAAGTATAAATCATGTTAACTTTTCTTACATGTATAGTAATTAATTATGATGTAACTGTTAGTGATTTATTATTCTTATGTTTAGTGTGAGTAAATGTATCAGAGGAACCTGAAGAAGAGGAGGTAAGTTGTAAGCAAGACCAGAAAAGTACTATATTTCCCCCTAATAATATAGAGTTTGTTTCTCTGGTCTTGCTTAATTCTTATCTCCCACTAATGCTTTAGAATTTAAAGTTTTTGATGAAGTAAATGTTTGAAGATATTACAAAGCATTTAGAGGTTTAGGAGGAAAACGATAATGAAACTTACTTCTCGTGAGCAGGAAAAGCTCATGATTGTTGTTGCAGCGGATTTAGCTAGAAGAAGACAAAATAGAGGCCTAAAGCTGAACTATCCTGAAGCTATTGCGATCTTAACCTACGAGGTGTTAGAAGGTGCAAGAGATGGAAAGTCTGTTTCAGAACTCATGCAATATGGAAAACACATATTATCTAGAGAAGATGTTATGGAGGGCATACCAGAGATGATTCATGACATTCAAGTAGAGGCAACATTTCCTGATGGAACAAAATTAGTAACGGTTCATGAGCCAATTTCATGATACGAAAAGAGGGTGAAGAATGGTACCAGGACAATTAAGGTTAAAAAATGAGCCGATTATTTGTAATGTAAACAAACAGCCAACACAACTTGAAGTCGTTAATAATGGGGATCGGCCTGTACAAATTGGCTCCCACTTTCATTTTTACGAGGTTAATAGATCACTTGAGTTTGATAGAGAAAAAGCTTTTGGAAGAAGATTAAATATTCCAGCGGGTACAGCGGTCCGTTTTGAACCAGGAGATCAAAAAGTAATAGAGCTTATCCCATTTTCAGGTGAAAGAAGAATATATGGTCTTAACAATTTAACAAATGATGCACTGGATAAAGGAGTGTAACGATGAGTTTTCGAATGTCAAGACATCAGTACGCAGATATGTTTGGTCCGACAGTTGGTGATCAGGTGAGGCTTGGAGATACCGAACTATTTATTGAAGTTGAGAAAGATTACACCACATATGGTGATGAAGTTAAATTCGGTGGAGGTAAAGTTATTAGGGATGGCATGGGCCAGCATCCTTTGGCAACAAGAAAAGACGCTGTAGATCTTGTTGTGACAAATGCGCTAATTCTTGATTATACAGGAATTTATAAAGCTGACATTGGTATAAAAGAAGGAATCATTACATGTATTGGAAAAGCGGGTAATCCTCTAATTATGGACTCTGTGGACATTGTGATCGGGGCTTCAACTGAGGTAATTGCAGCTGAAGGGATGATTGTTACGGCTGGAGGAATAGATGCACATATCCATTTTATTTGTCCACAGCAAGTTCGCACCGCTATTGAATCGGGTGTTACAACGATGATAGGAGGAGGTACAGGTCCGGCTACAGGAACAAATGCTACAACTTGTACACCTGGAGCATGGAATATTCATCAAATGCTCAAGTCAGCTGAAGAATTTCCTGTTAATTTAGGATTTCTCGGCAAAGGAAACGCTTCTAATGAAGAAGCTTTAGCAGAGCAGATTGAAGCAGGGGCAATTGGATTAAAGCTCCATGAAGATTGGGGTACAACAACATCAAATATTGATAAAGCGTTAGATGTTGCTGATAAATACGATATTCAGATTGCGATCCACAGCGATACGTTAAACGAAGGTGGCTTTGTGGAGGATACCTTAAATGCGATTGACGGGCGTGTTATTCATACATACCATACGGAAGGTGCAGGTGGAGGTCACGCCCCTGATATTATCAAAGCTGCTTCTTACCCAAATATACTTCCTTCATCAACGAATCCAACGAGACCATACACGGTTAATACGATTGCTGAGCATTTAGATATGCTGATGGTGTGTCATCATTTAGATCCATCTGTACCAGAAGATTTGGCCTTTGCAGATTCTCGTATTCGAAAGGAAACAATTGCAGCAGAAGATATTCTTCATGATTTAGGTGTGTTTAGCATGATCAGTTCCGATTCACAAGCGATGGGAAGAGTCGGTGAAGTTATTTCAAGAACATGGCAAACAGCTGATAAGATGAAGCGTCAACGTGGTGAATTAATCACTGGAGAAGAAAACGATAATGCTAGAGCCAAAAGATATGTTGCCAAATACACGATAAATCCAGCAATAACCCATGGTATCTCAGATTATGTGGGATCCATTGAAGTAGGGAAGCTAGCTGATTTTGTTTTGTGGGATCCAGCCTTCTTCGGGGCTAAGCCAGAGTTGGTAGTAAAGGGAGGAATGATTGCGTGGAGTGTAATGGGAGACCCAAATGCGTCAATTCCAACTCCACAGCCAGCCTTGTATCGGCCAATGTTTGCAAGCTTTGGAAAGGCGAAATATTCGACAAGCATGACGTTTTTATCTAAGGCAGCGTATGAGCAGGGAGTAAATAAAAAATTAGGATTACAAAAGAAAATTGGAATTGTAAAGAATATTCGTCAATTAAAGAAAAGTGATATGAAATTAAATGGAGAAACACCTGTAATTGAGGTCGATCCACAAACCTATGAAGTTACGGTTGATGGTCAACTGATTACGTGTGAACCAGATAACAAGGTACCTTTAGCTCAACGATATTTTTTATTTTGAGGTGAGAAAATGATTATTGAAAAAGTAGTAGGAAATGTAAAAGATTTAGAAAAAGCTCCACATCATGTTGAGCGTGTTTACTTAAGGAGTGATGATTTAGTTAAGAAGATTCAACGTGTGAAAACAGATCATGGAAATGAACTTGGAATCCGTCTTAAAGATGTAAAAGAATTAATGGATGGAGATATTTTATTTCAGGATGAGAAGAATTCAATAGTTATAAGTGTCATTGAAGATGATGTTATTGTCATTAAACCAACTAGCATCCTACAAATGGGCGAGATTGCCCATCAATTAGGAAATCGACATTTACCAGCTCAATTTGAAGGTAATGAGATGATTGTTCAGTATGACTATTTAGTAGAGCGATTGCTAGAGGAATTAGCAGTTCCATATGCTAGGGAAAATAGAAAAATGAATCAAGCCTTTAAACATATCGGACATTCACATGACTAATCACTTGTTCCAATTGCTGCAAATCTGTGATTCGAATTTTCCATCTGGAGCATTTTCTCACTCTTTTGGATTAGAAACGTATATTCAAGAGGGTAAAGTGGTGGATAAAAAAACATTTTTGGTAGCTCTTAAACAGTTTCTTCAAACTCAATTTGTTTTTACAGATGGTTTAGCATGCCGACTAGCCTTTGAATATTTACAAGATAATCGATTGGATTCAATTTGGCAACTAGATCATGAACTTTTTGCCCTTGCCATGGCTAAAGAAACGCGAGAAGGAAATCGTCGAATTGGTCGGCAAATGGTCAAAGTCATGAATGAGCTGTTTCCAAATAAGCAGCTAAAAACGTATCAAATAAAAATAAAAGAAAAGGAAGCTCATGGCCACAGTTCGATCGTTTTTGCATTTGTTTGTCAAGGTCTAGATATAGAGGTAGAGACTACTTTGTCTACTTATCTCTTTGCAACAACTACAACACTCGTTCAAAACGCAGTAAGAGGAATTCCCATTGGACAAACTGATGGACAAAAAATTTTAGTTGAAATACAACCGTTCTTGAATCAGATTGTCAAACAAATAATGAGTCTTGATGAAGAACAGCTTGGTGCAGGGGCACCGGGTTTGGAAATTGCTCAGATGTTACATGAGCAGCTTTCAGTACGTTTGTTTATGTCATAGTTCAAAGATAGGAAAGGATGAAATAAGATGAGTGAACCAATTAAAATCGGTATCGGAGGACCTGTAGGTGCAGGAAAAACTTTATTAGTAGACAAATTAACAAGGGCGTTAATGGATGAGCTTGAGGTTGCGGTCATTACAAATGATATCTACACAAAAGAAGATGCCCAGTTTCTCATTAGAAACGGTGCTTTACCAGAAGATCGAATTATTGGTGTTGAAACAGGTGGATGCCCTCATACTGCCATTCGAGAAGATGCCTCAATGAATTTTGCGGCAATAGATGAATTAAATGAGCGTCACCCGAATCTTGACCTTATTTTTGTAGAAAGTGGTGGAGATAATCTTGCGGCAACGTTCAGTCCGGAGCTAGTAGATTTTTCTATCTATATTATTGATGTTGCACAAGGGGAAAAAATTCCTCGAAAAGGTGGTCAAGGGATGATCAAATCTGACTTGTTTATTATTAATAAAATAGATTTAGCACCATATGTTGGGGCTGATCTAGAAATTATGAGAAAAGACACACTATCATCAAGAGGAGACCGTCCTTATATTTTCACAAATCTTAAAGATGGAACAGGTGTTAATGACGTGGTGGATTGGATTCGTAAGGAAGCATTTTTGGTTGGTCTTGAAGCATGACGTATACAGGGTACCTTCAGCTTAAGGTAGAGAAAAAACAAAATAGGTCGGTGATTAGTAATAGTTTTTTTGATGGAGTGTTAAAAATAACACGTCCGACCTATCTGCCTGAAGGTTTGCCTCTTTTAACACTTATCCATGTGGGGGGTGGCTATGTTGATGGTGACTCCTATAGAACCGAGGTTGTAGTAGATGAAGGGGCAAAACTTGCTTTAACTACGCAAGCTTCCACAAAGATTTATAAGTCACCTCGATTTGGTGTAACTCAAGAAATGGATTATTTTTTAAAAAATAATAGTGAGCTATATGTGAAACAAGATTCATTAATACCATATAAAGATGCTAAATTTTCACAACAAACAAATGTGTATATGGAATCAACTTCAACCTTTTATTATACAGATGTGGTCACACCTGGATGGTCTGAAGATGGGAAGCTTTTTCAATATGAAAAGGTGGCTTCAAAAATGAAAATCTTTATTGATGGCAGGCTTCAGGTATTTGACCATCAATTGTTAGTTCCAGATCAAAATCTTCATCAATTTATGCAACTTGAAGGGTATTCCCATTTAGGGACCTTTTTTATGATTCATCCTCATGTAAATGAACTGTTAATTGAGAAAATAAGAGAAGCGTTATCTTCTTCTATAGATGCTAGATTTGGAATAAGCTTACTGAATATTCCAGGTTTGGCATTAAGAGTGTTGGCTAACAGTACACCTGTAATTGAAAGGATCTTTACTTTGTGTGAAACTGTTATCCGTAAAGAATTGGATGAAAAAGAATTGATAGAGTGGAGAAAATGGTAATAGACTAGAGAGAACTCTTATATGCTTAATCTTCTTCTATACCTTTTTAAACAAGATCATCTTCCAAAAGCCTGATTTTCATAGTATGATAGTCTTAGTTAGAAAGAAACCTCAGGGGATGTATGGAGGAGATTATAAGATGGATATTTCGAAAGTTGTTGTTTTTCGAACAAGAGATGAAGAATACGGAATGCCAATTGAACACGTGATTTCTATAGAAAAGCTAGAGGATATCAACGTTATTCCAAATATGCCTTATTATATGAAGGGTGTTGTTAAGGTTAGAGGAGAGTTGATTCCTGTACTGGATACACACCAAATTTTTCATCGTCAACATATGACAATGGATGAAGATGTGAAATTAATTGTTATTCAATCAGACGATATTTCTGCAGCTCTGATCGTTAAAGAGGCGAAGGAAATCTTAGATATTCAAGAAGATCAGTTAAAATCCATTAGCATTGGAGCTTTTCAAGCTACAAAATACTTTGAGGCAGTTGCGAGTTTAGAAGATCGTTTGATTACGATTATTAATCCAACTCTTCTTTTAGCAAGTTTAGAAAACTTTGCTGTTGTAAAAGAGGGAATGCTGAGTCACCAATCTTAATTGAACTGCACCCCAATTGTT